>JAUIJX010000075.1 GCA_030430795.1 Alphaproteobacteria bacterium
GGTGCGCTGACACAGGATATGGTCAAAGGCATGGCGCCGAAGCCAATCATCTTCGCGATGGCCAACCCGGTGCCGGAGATTATGCCGGAAGACGCCAAGGCCGTGCGCCCGGATGCCATCATTGCCACCGGCCGTTCCGATTATGCCAATCAGGTCAACAACGTGATGGGTTTTCCTTATATCTTCCGTGGCGCGCTCGATGTGCGTGCGCGTGAGATCAATGAAGAAATGAAAGTCGCGGCAGCGGAAGCGCTGGCATCGCTGGCACGCGCTGAAGTGCCGGACGAAGTGCTGGCCGCCTATGCCGGACGTAACATGGAATTTGGCCCGGACTATATTATCCCGACGCCGTTTGACCCGCGTCTGATCTCCACCATCCCGGTGGCGGTAGCCAAAGCGGCGATGGATACCGGCGTCGCGCGCAAGCCGATTGAGGACATCGAACAATATAAGATGGAACTCTCCGCGCGTCTCGACCCGACCGCCAACACCATGAACCGCATCTTCGAGAAAGTGCGCAACAATCCGAAGCGCATCATCTTCGCGGAAGGGGAAGAAGAAAAAACCATCCGTGCGGCGGTGCACTGGCGTGATAACGGCTACGGCACCCCGATTCTGGTGGGACGTGTCGATAAGATCGAAAAGGCGATGGACAAGATGAGCATCACCGACCGTGAAGGCATCGAAATCGTCAACGCCGCTATCAGTGATCATGTCGATGAATATATCGACTTCTTATATAAGCGCCTGCAGCGTAAAGGCTTCCTCTATCGCGACATCGTGCGCATGGTCAAGAACGACCGGAACACGTTTGCCGCCTGTATGCTGGAATGCAACCACGGCGATGCGCTGATCTCCGGTCTGACGCGGAACTACACCCGCTCGCTGGAAAATATCAGCCGTGTGGTGCATACCCATGAGGAATCGCCGCTATTCGGCATGGCCATGTTCGTCATGAAGTCACGCACCATCTTCATCTCCGACACCACAGTTAATGAGCTGCCGGAAGCTGAAATGCTGGCCGACATTGCCGAGAAAACGGCACGGGTGGCGCGCCGCTTCGGTCATGACCCGCGCGTGGCGCTGCTGTCATTCTCCAACTTCGGTAACCCGATGCGTGAGAAGTCCAAACGTATTCGTGACGCGGTCGATATTCTCGACCAGCGCGATCTGGACTTTGAATATGACGGGGAAATGGGTGCCGATGTGGCGCTGAATGAGGAGTTGATGAGCCTCTATCCGTTCTGCCGCCTGTCCGGCCCGGCCAACGTGCTGATCATGCCGGCGCTGCACACCGCCAATATCTCCTTCGGTCTGCTCGATGAGCTGGGGCATGGTGCCATGCTGGGGCCGATTCTGGTCGGCATGGAGCGTCCGGTGCAGATCGTGCAGATGAATGCCTCTGTCTCCGACATGATCAACATGGCGGCCATCGCGGCCATCGAGGCGATCGAAGAGGAAAAAGACGATACGAAGGTTGCCGCCTAAGGCACAAATCCGTATAATCAGTGGGCATCAATAAGGAGATCCCTATGCGTTTGTTTTATGCCCTTTGTCTGAGTCTGATGATGGCTCTGGCGCAACCTGTTATGGCGGAGCCGCCGAAACCACTGGAAGATAAAACCGAATACCCGTCTGCGGAAGAAGTGCTGGCCTATGATGTCGGCCAGATTGTCATCGGTGAGGAAGACGCTCCGGTCACGGTGGTGGAATATTTCTCTCTGTCCTGCCCTCATTGTGCGGCGTTTTACAAGAAAGGCCTCCCACAACTGAAGAAAGACTTTATCGACAAAGGTAAAGTGAAGCTGTTCATACGCCACTTCCCGCATAATGCGCCGGGCTTGATGGCAGCACGCCTGGTGCGCTGCCAACCGAAAGAGCAGCAGCATACATTCATCGAAACCTTACTGAATATGCAGGATAAATGGGCGTTTACCAATGAATATGAGGATAGCCTCAAGACCATTGCGGCTGTTGGCGGCGTGGATGGGGACGCCTTTAAGGAGTGCATGGCCAATAAGGGGCTGGAAGAGATGATCATTCAGGAAGTGCAGAATGCAGGTGGTGGTCTGAAAGTCACTGGCATTCCGGCCTTTTATGTCAACGGCACGCCGCTGGTGGGCAGTACCGATTATGAAAGCCTGAAACCGCTGATTCTCGAAGCGCTGGAAAAACAGGAGTAGCCAGGGGCATGGCCGGGGACGACCTGCCGCCGCTGGATACGCTCCGGCAGACCATTCAGGAAAAGAAGCAACGTATCGGCGAGCCACCGCCGGATGAGGCGATGTCGTCCAAGGCATTGGCGATGCGCATGGGCTCGGATATCATTGCCGGGGTCGTCGTCGGGGCGCTGCTGGGTTACTTTCTGGATGAACAATTGGGCACAAAGCCTCTCTTTTTAAGTGTTCTTTTGCTGCTCGGTATTGCGGGTGGATTCCTCAACATGTACCGCACCTATCTGCGTGCGTCTGCGGCAGAGGATGCCACTGAAAACCATACAGAAAAAAATCATCAGTAAATACTGGACAAAGGCTGGTAAATCGCTTAAGTCATCACCTGCAAAATATTAACCATCGAACGAAAAACAGCAGAGATAAGCATGGCCGAAGGACACAGTCCCCTGTCGCAATTTGAGGTGAAAACCCTGATTCCTCTGCCATCTGTAGGTGGTTATAACATCGATTTCACCAATAGCTCTATGTTCATGGTACTCGCCGTCATCGGCGTTTACGTATTTCTGTATGCGGGCATGAGCGGTCGCGCGCTGGTGCCGGGTCGCTGGCAGTCGATGGTGGAAATGACCTATGAATTTATCGCCGGCATGGTGCGGGAGAACGTGGGAACACAGGGTAAGGCTTACTTTCCGTTCATCTTCACCCTCTTCATGTTCGTGCTGTTTTGTAACCTGCTTGGCATGATCCCATATTCTTTCACGGCCACCAGTCATATCATCGTGACCTTTGCGCTGGCGATGATGGTATTCTTGGGTGTCACGCTGATTGGTTTTGCCAAGCACGGCATCAAATTTCTCAAATTATTCTGCCCGGAAGGGGTGCCGGTTTTCATGGCGCCGATCATTATTCCGATTGAATTACTCTCCTACCTGTCCCGTCCGATCAGCCTGTCCATGCGTCTGGCGGTCAACATGATGGCGGGTCACACCCTGCTGAAGGTAATTGCCATGTTCGTCATGATGATGGGCGTAGCGGGCGTAGTGCCGCTGGTGGTGCTGGTAGGATTAACCGGTTTCGAGGTCTTTGTGGCCTTGCTTCAGGCGTATGTCTTCACGGTATTGACATGCGTCTATCTTAACGATTCAATTCATTTACATTAATTAGTGTAGCATAAGAAAGGAAACACGATGGAAGGTGAAGCGATTAAATATATTGGTGCGGGTCTGATGGCATTCGGTATGCTCGGTGGCGCCGTAGGTGTGGGTCTGATCTTCAAAGGTCTGGTTGAGGGTGTTGCCCGCAATCCGAACGTTGAAGGCAAACTGTTCAAGAACGCGCTGATTGGTGCGGCATTGGCCGAAGGTCTCGGGATCTTCTCTCTGGGTATTGCGCTGCTGATGCTGTTCTCATAGGTTGAGGCGTTATTTTCACTCAGGAAACGGTGATGGAAGAAAATCTGCATATTGATGATGTGATACTGGATGGTGCTCTGGTTGAGGGGGCTGACCCCCATCAGGTGGAAATGCGCCATGAGGAGTCCAAGCTGCCACAGCTTGATACGACCAGTTTTCCATCGCAACTTTTCTGGCTGACCGTTACCTTTGTGGCGCTTTATCTGCTGATGGCGCGCAGTGTGCTGCCGCGTATCCATGAGGTGCTGGAAAAACGCCAGCATCGTCTGACGCAGGACCTGACCCGTGCTGAGGATCTGTCTACCGAAGCAGCGGAAGCGAAAGCATCGTATGAGCAGTTGCAGGAAGACGCCAAGACCAAGGCGCAAAAGCTGATTGCCGAGGCGCAGCACGCCATCAATGAGATGCGTGACAGCAAATTCGCTGAGTTGGATAAGGAACTGGCGGACAAAATGACCAAGGCGCAGAAAGCGATTGCCAAAAAGCAAGACGATGTTACCGCCAAACTGGAACCGGTAGCCAATGAACTGGCGGCGGACATCGCCGCACGCATTGCTGGCAAGAAGCCAACGGAAAAGCAAGTGGCCAAAGCGGTCACGGACGCCACAAAATCGTAGGAGCGAACGATGATTGACGAAACATTCTGGGTGGCTGTTGCATTTGTTGGGTTTTTGTTGCTGGTATATCGTCCGGTGGCGCGCGGGTTGTCTGGGGCGCTCGACAAACGCTCGAAGCAGATCGAGGAAGAGCTGACGGAAGCGCAGCGCCTGCGGGAAGAAGCGCAGGAAAGTCTGGCGGCGTACCAGAAAAAGCACCGTGAAATCTCCGAGGAAGCCGAGCAAATCCTGAAGGCCGCACGCGATGAAGCCAAAGCCATGCAGAAAAAGGCAGCGGAAGAGGTGAAAAAGGCTGTGGAATCCCGTATTCACATGGCGGATCAGAAGATCGCTCATGAAGAAAAGAAAGCCATTCAGGACGTGCAGAAGCAGGTGGTGGACATCGCTGTATCGGCCGCTCGCAACGTAATTGTGGATAATTTGCAAAAGGATGCCGACGAATCGCTCATCAAAGTAGCGGTTAAGGACATCAATCGTATCGTTCACTAAATCATTCGTATACATTGTTCCCATGTGATACACGCATGGGGAGAGAGTCATCGTCAGGTCACTTATTGTAACACTGGCCGTTGCGCTGCTGGCTGCTGGCGACTGTCTGGCGGGCGCATGGACACTTCCGCAAGGAGATAGCCAGCTCATCCTCAATGCGTTTGCCTACCGCACGGACGAATCCTTCAATGGTTCCGGTGATCGGGTGGGGCAGCCGGATTTCACCAAGATTGAACTCAATCCGTATTACGAATATGGCTGGGATGACCGCCTGACGGTTGGCCTGTCGCCATTCTTTCATTACATCGACCAGCAAAGCACTACCGGCGGTAGCGAGAGCAATCTGGGGCTGGCCGAGACGGAAGTGTTCGCCCGCTACAAGGTGATAGAGCAGGGGGATTGGGTGTTTTCCCTGCAGCCGACTCTAAAGTTGCCGAGCCTGTATACTGACTCCTCAGGGGTCAAAGCCGGGCGCACGGCGATGGATGCGGAGCTGGCGGCATTGTTCGGTATCGGCTTTGATGCGTGGGGTGAGCACCACTTCGCTGGGCTGGAAGCGGCCTACCGCCATCGTTTTGGCGAACTGGATGACCAGTTCATCACCCATGCAACGTTGGGGCTTGGTATCAATGAGCAATGGCAGGTGGTGACGGAAGCCGAATCCATCTTCCGTGTCGATGATCGTGCCGGCGCTGTCTCCGTCTCCGGGCAGAATAACTACAACCTCACCAAAGCCCAAATCTCCGCCATCTATAAGCTGGAAGACGGGCGTGCCTGGCAGGCGGGCTTCTATCGCCACATTGCTGGTCGCGACACCGGGGCGGGCGGCGGTATCCTGCTATCTCACTGGTGGTACTGGTAGCTGGCCGTGACCGCGTCCATGCTGGGGGAGATGCTGCTGAATGACGGGTTGATTACCAAAGATCGGCTGCATCAGGCATTAGGCATCCAGCGCCGCCTCTGCGAGCGTCTGGGCAGTGTGCTCACCCATGAAGGTTGGCTGAGCCATCGGGAGCTGCACGCTGCGCTCGCCCGTCAGCATCAATTATCCTATGTCGACCTGCTGGAAAACCCACCATCGGCCAAATTGGTCGATAAAAAGCGGGTGAATGATTACATTGAACATCAATTTATCCCGTGGCGGGAGGAGAAAGGCTGGCTGCATGTTGCCTGCGTAGATCCGAAGGAATCCTGCCGCCAATTCATTGAACAATTGTATGGTGAGCGTGTGCAGATCGTTATGACCTCCCCGCGTGATCTGGTGCGCAGCATTGAACGCCTTTGCAACAGTGAACTGGATCGCCATGCCCGCGACCACCTGCTGCGTATGGCGCCGTGGCGATCGGCCAGCCTGACCCGCAAGCGCGAGAATGCGGCTCTGGTGCTGGCAGTGCTAGCGCTGCTGATTGCCTGGTCGGTCACCGCGCCGCATATCCTGCTGCCGCTGGTGGTGGGGGCCTGCAACCTGCTCTATGTCTGCACGCTGGGCTTTAAATTGCTGCTCTGCTTCGCCGGGATGAAGCAGACGCCGCACCCCACTCATGAGGAGATGCTGGCGCTACCGGAGGATGCCGGCCTGCCGGTCTACACGGTGCTGGTGCCGCTCTACCGCGAAGTAGAGAGTGTTACGCGCCTGATTGAGGCGCTCTCGGCCTTTGATTACCCCAAATCGCGGCTGGATATCAAACTGATTGTCGAAGCGGAGGATTTTCGCACTATTTCGGCCATCAAGGCGGCACGCCCGCCTGCTTGCTTCGAAATCATCCATGTGCCGTATTCCCTGCCGAAAACCAAGCCCAAAGCGTGTAATTACGCGCTGGCCTTTGCAAGGGGCGAATTTGTCACCATCTATGACGCGGAAGACCACCCGGAGCCGAGCCAGCTCAAGAAAGCGGTGGCCTGCTTCCGCGCATCGGATGCATCGGTCGCCTGCCTGCAGGCCGAGTTAAACTACTATAATCGCGGGGAAAACATCCTCACCTCGCTCTTTGCGATTGAGTATGCCACGCTGTTCCGTTTCATGCTGCCGGGGCTCTATCGCCTGCGTATGCCGATCCCGCTCGGCGGCACCAGCAACCATATCCGCCGCGAATGCCTGCAGAAGCTTGGGGAATGGGACCCGTACAACGTCACCGAGGATGCCGATCTGGGGATTCGCCTTGCCGCCCACGGCTATCGCACTCTGCCGCTGCGCTCCCTCACCGGGGAGGAGGCGCCGATTAAGCTCTCCATGTGGATCAAGCAGCGCTCTCGCTGGGTCAAGGGCTACATTCAGACCTGGGCGGTGGCCATGCGTCAGCCTTATCAACTCTATAAAGCCTTTGGCCTGACCGGGTTTATCGGGTTCCAGCTCTTTGTCGGGGCGGCTTCGCTGGTCTATCTGGTCTCGCCGGTGGTCTGGGGGCTGACGGCGGTCTGGGCATGGCAGATGGCTGGGCACCCGGCGCCGATCCCGTCATGGGTGCTGGCCAGTGCCGCCAGCGTTTTCATCATTGGGTTACTGATTCAGTGGGGGCTGGCGTTGCTGGTCGTTCGCCGCATGGGGTGGCGGCGCATGCTGAGCGCGGTGGCAACCTATCCATTTTACTGGTTTCTGCACTCCTTCGCCAGCCTGCGGGCGATCTGGCAGCTCTGCGTTAACCCATTCCACTGGGAAAAAACCGACCACGGCATCAGCAGTATGATCCCCGGTAAAGCCTGAAAATCGGCTTTTGGGGGTTGACAAATGTCTCTCCAGACGTTAATTAACCTGCTCTTTTGATAAAAAGGATACGGATATGAAAGTTCTGAGTTCATTAAAATCTGCGAAGAAACGCGACAAAAACTGCCGTGTAGTGCGTCGTAAGGGCCGTATCTATGTGATCAATAAGTCCAACCCGCGCTTCAAGGCACGTCAGGGCTAATTCCCTTATATTTAGTAATAGATTGATTTGACTGGGTTAATCCAGTTGGGGTCAGTGCGCCTATTCCACGTAGATATGCATCTCGTGGTGACGAATATTCGGTGCCTTCTGGTTGCTCACACGCAGGCGTTCGCGCGGAATGCCCATACCAACCAATGACTTAATCACCTTTGATTTATCGATCTGGGCATCTTCCATATAGCGCTCATTGCGACTCTCATTGGAGGTTTGAGGGATGAAAGACACCACATCGAACACCACGCTCGGTTTGATCTCCACGGCCTTGGAAATGGCGTTATACAACTGGCGCTCATAATACACTTTGCGCTGATTGAAACGAATCACCACCAGTGGCACATCGTCATACGCACCCTGAGCGTTAAACGCCACGGTCATCTCTTCCGGGTTGGTGGCCGTAGCGGGTGCCAGCGGAAGTGTGGTCAGGGCAAGGGCTAGTGCAAGAGCGGTGCGTTTCATTGGT
>JAUIJX010000076.1 GCA_030430795.1 Alphaproteobacteria bacterium
TCTGGCTTTTTCTTCGGCTTGCGGGCCGGCTTGTCATCAATGTTTCGATCAGATTTCCGCCGCGCATTTTGCGATGCGTGAGCAGTTTATCAAAACGCATTTCTCGCTGGTGGATGCGTTCGTGTCGCCGAGCCGTATGCTGGCGGAGCGTTATATCCAGTGGGGCATCCCGGAGCATAAGATGCATGTGATCGCCAACGGCACACCGGATGTGGAGCCGGCGGAGCATCGCTATGTGCCGCGCGGCGAAAGCCGTAACCGTTTTGCCTTCTTCGGGCAGATCACGCCGTATAAAGGCGCGCATGTGCTGGCCGATGCGGCAGCGTTGCTGGCGGCGGATGAGGATGTGGAAGAATTCCGCGTCGATATGTATGGCAACATCGCCATGCAGTTGCCGGAATTCCGCGATGCGTTTTTCGCCAGGATTGACAAGGCGCCGGAAGCACTGAGTTATCACGGGGCGTATCGTCCGGAACAGCTCTCCAAACTGATGGAAGAGGTGGAC
Organism: Alphaproteobacteria bacterium; assembly: GCA_030430795.1. Classification (GTDB taxonomy): domain Bacteria; phylum Pseudomonadota; class Alphaproteobacteria; order Rickettsiales; family UBA998; genus JAUIJX01. Next base: position 506 of record JAUIJX010000076.1, read on the forward strand.
TGGGTGGTGGTGCCGTCGACCTGGTGGGAGAATTCTCCGCTGGTGATTGCCGAGGCGCTGCGTCATCGCCGTCCGGTGATTTGCGGTGATATTGGCGGTATGGCCGAGCAGGTGCCGCATGAAGTGAACGGGTTGCAGTTCCGTGCCGGAGATGCGCATAGCCTCGCCGATACGATGAAGCGTGCGATGGATGAAAAAGGCCTGTGGGATGCGCTGGTGTCACGATTGAAGACGCCGCATGACATCACGCAATGCGCCGGGGACTATATGTCGCTGTTTGAGAGCCTGACGGAAGGCCATGCAGAAGGGCCGCATCTCTATAGCGCAGGGAAGCGTAAGGCAGCGTAGATTATGACGAGGGAAATTCTGGTTATCGGAGGCGCCGGGTATGTCGGCTCGCATGCGGTGGAAGCACTGCGGGCGGAGGGCTATGTGCCGGTGGTGCTGGATAATCTCTCCGGCGGCTATCGTGAGGCGGTCGGCAAAGCGGAATTGATCGTCGGCGATATGGGCGATGCAGCGCTGCTGGATATGCTGTTCAGCCGTCGTCAATTTGCCGGGGTGCTGCATTTCGCGTCGCTGATCGATGTGGCGGCATCGCAGAAGGATCCGGCACGTTATTATAGTAATAACGTCGCGGCGACGCTGGTGCTGCTGGAATCCATGCGGAAGCATGGCGTGGCGCATCTGGTGTTCTCCTCCAGTGCGGCGGTTTATGGTGAGCCGGAACACTCCCCGGTGACGGAAGATGCTGCGCGGAAGCCGGTCAGTGTTTACGGGCAGACCAAATGCATGGTGGAGGATATGCTGGCGGCGCATCACAAAGCGTATGGTTTGCACTATACGTCGCTGCGTTATTTCAATGCGGCAGGGGCGCATCCGAATGGCAGTATCGGCGAATGTCATCCGGAAGAAACGCATTTGATCCCGCTGGTGTTGCAGGCAGCATCGGGCAGGCGGCGGAGTGTGTCGGTGTTCGGCAATCAATATCCGACCGAGGACGGCACCTGCATTCGCGATTATGTGCATGTGTGCGATCTGGCGGCGGCGCATGTGAAGGCGCTGGAATCGCTGTGGAATGGCAGTGCGTCGCGCTGTTATAACCTCGGCACCGGCAAGGGTTATTCGGTGCTGGAAGTAATCCGCACGGCGGAGCGTGTGACCGGCAAGACGATCAAGACCGATATGGAAAAGCGCCGCGACGGCGATCCGGCGGTGCTGGTGGCGGATGGTTCGCTGGCACGTGAGAAACTGGGATGGGTGCCTGCCTATCCGGAGCTGGAGACGATGCTGCAGCATGCCTGGGCGTGGGAGTCCCGCATGGCTGAGAGTATTCGCAGCAGGGAAGTGGTGTAATGGCGCAGCAACCGGCAACACGCGTCACGCGCATTCATTATGTGTTTCTTGACAGCAAGACGCTGCTGGTGTGGGCGCGCTGCCCGTCTGTGGGCAAGGCGCTGCAACTGCAGGTGAACGGGCGTGACGGCAAGGTCAGCAAAGGCATGCTGATGACCGAGGACGGGCCGGTGGCCTATGCGGTGGTGACGGGTAAGGCGATTGCCGCTGGAGAGCGTATTACCTTTGGATTCGTGGTGGACGGGATGCTGTTCGCCCGCTTCGACGGGGTGCTGGAATCGGGGTATCAGCAGCAGATGCTGGTGACATTGTGCGAGCGGATGCACGGGGCGTCGCGGCAGGCATTGCTGAGTATGCTGCTGGAGACGGTGACCGATACGCGCGACAGTGCGTCGGCAGTGGAGTTTCGTCAGATGTGCATGCGGTTGCAACAACTGGTGGCGGGGCATGCCGGGTGTGTGCCGGAGCGCGCCTATTGGCTGACGCGCAACGTGCTGATGCTGCGGGGTGAGGCGGCTGCCTTGCCGGTGGCGGATGACGGCGAATGGCAGGCAGTAATGATGGCTCCGGCGATGTTTGCCGAAGTGCCGGTCTATGCGCAGGTGATTGACGGGCAGTATTCGCTGATATGCGTGTTTTCCGATGAGGCGCTGGCGCATTATCGTGACGGTGCGGTGTTGTTTTTCGACAGCGAGGAAGCGCAGCGCGTGGTGCCATATGTACCGCCAGCGGAAGCTTTTGGCGCGGACTATGCCGGGATGATGAATCAGCGGGATGGGCTGGCGCGGCTGATGGAGCGCGAGTATATCTGCCATGCCTTGCTGCATTGCCCGACGGCGCTGCTGATGCCCGGGGTGAAGGAATTGATCCAGACACTGCAACTCTATGTGCGGGTGGATGAGCTGCCGTGCAACGATCCGCAGGAGCCGTTTACGCTGCAACTGGAACAGGCGATGCCGGTAGGCGATCAGGGCATTTATCTCTATGGCTGGATGCGTGATCCGGGGCGGTTGCTGGAACGGCTGGAGATGATTAGCGATCTCGGTTTCCGCATGGATATTTTGCCTGAGCTGACGCGCTTTTTGCGCCCGGATGTGGCGGAGGTGTATGCAAGTAGCGCCTATCCGTCTGCCGATGCGATGTGCGGGATTGCCGCGTATCTGCCGCTGGATGCCGAGACGCAGGCGTTGGCCGCGAGTGTCGGCGGGATCGGGCATGTGCGTTTCGTGGCGCATCTGAAAGGCGGGGTGGAGCGTATCGTTGTGCCGCCGGTTTCGTGCCCGGATGCGGTGAGTGCGCTGGACGATATGCTGCTGCGTCTGGAGATGGACGGGCTGAATGACGAGGCGCTGCGTGACGTGGCGCTGACACCTGCTGCATTGCTGCAAGCGCAGGCGCACCGCGATGCGGAGATTGTACAGGTGCTGGGGAAAGCCCCGGCGAAGCAGGCGGAGGTATCGCTGGTGATTCCGTGCCGCGGCGATATGCTGGCGCTCAAGACGCAACTGGCGGCGCTGAAACGTCAGGAAACGGCGTTGGCGGTGACCTATGTGGTCGATGCCGCGCTGATGGAATGGCAACTGGCGGAGTCCATCGAAGAGTTGGCAGCGTTTTACAATGTGCCTGCGCGCGTAGTGACGGTGCGGCATGGCGTGGGATCGGCGGCGGCGCTTAATCTGGCAGTGAAGCAGTTGGAAGACAAAGCGCCGTGTGTGCTGTTCCTGTCTCCTTACGCATTGCCGAAACAGAATGACAGTATTCGCACGATGCTGACGCGGATGCAGAAGCATAAGAAACTCGGTGTGCTGGGCACGGTGATGCTGGCGGAAGACGGGGTGATTGCCTCAGCCGGGATGGGTGCGGATAATGGTGCGATGCAGCCGTTGATGCAGGGATTTGCGGCATCTGCCGTCGATGCGAAAGACGACCGCGAAGTGGCAGCACTGCCACTTGACTGCCTGCTGGTTGACCGCGCGATGTTCGATGGTATCGGCGGGTTCGGGTCGCGCTGGCTGAGCGATGCATTGCTGAGCAGTGATTTATGTGCGCGCATGCATGCGGACGGGCACGGGGTACGGCTGATGGGCGATGCGCTGTGGTATCTGCCATCCGTGGAGGTGGATGCGTCCGATGTGGCGGAAGCGATTGATGCGCTGGCGTTTGACGCACTGCACGGCAAGCGCATGCAGGATGCACCCAAAGTGAAGAAGGCGGGGTAGCGCATGGCAGTGAAAAAGAAAAAAACTTCGGTGAAAAAAGCTCCGGCGAAAAAGGCAGCGGCTGCAAAGCCAGCCAGGAAGGCGGTGGTGAAGAAGACCAGTGCGACCGTGATTCGCACGCCGCGTCCTTCCAGCGTGACCAAGCCGGTGGTGCTGGTGATCGGTGCCGATGATGCGGTGCGCAGTGCTTATGATGCACTGGCGAAGCAAGACGGACTGGCCTGTTATTTCCTCACCGCGCAGGAGAATTACCGCGATACCACGCTGGCGGCATCTGCGGAGGATGACAAGGTGATGCAACTGGCGCAGGATAGCGTCGATCCGGTATGGCATACGCAGGAGGCGATGGAGCGGCTGGATGCGCTGCGACCGTGGCTGCTGCATATCCGCCCGGATGCCGTGTTGCTGCATGATCCGCAGGTGACCGGGATGGAAGTGCTGCCGTATCTGAAATCAGTGCTACCGGATGCGCGGCTCGTCTGTGCGCTGAGCGAGGCACTGCTGCCGGGCAGTGAGGATTTTACTCCGGGTGAACAATTGCTGGGGCGGCAATTCGTGCTGGAGCATTTGCGTTACGCCGATGCCTGTATGTGCGAAGACAACGCAGTCGGCAAACGCTTTCAGGCGCTTGGCGTGACGGCGCAGACAACGACCAGTCTCTCTGAGGTGCTGTGCCCGCAGAATTAATGCTCAGCGTTCATGATGCGATGGTGACGTTTGGCGGCAAGCCATTGTTCGAGTCCCTGTCGTTTAATATCCATGATGGCGATAAAATCTGTCTGGTTGGCCGCAACGGTGCGGGCAAGACCACGCTGATGCATATGATTACCGGTACGCGTGAACTGGACGGCGGTGAGCGCTGGGAATTGCCGGGGCTGACCGTCGGTTATCTGCAGCAGGATGTGGTGCCGCAGGCGGGGCAGACGGTGTTTGAATATATCTTTTCCGGGTTGGCGGAAGACAAACAGACGGACGATTATACCTATATGGTGGATATGGTGCTGGGGCCGCTGGAACTGGACGGCGCGGCGCTGATGGAGATGCTCTCCGGTGGGCAGTTGCGACGCGCGGCGCTGGGGCGGGCGCTGGTGGAGGAACCGGATATTCTGCTGCTCGATGAGCCGACCAACCATCTCGATCTGGCGGGGATTGAGTGGCTGGAAGAGTATCTGAACAGCTATCGCGGGACGTTGCTGTGCGTCAGTCACGACAAGACGTTTCTTGCCAATATTTCCAACAAGATTTTCTGGCTGGATCGCGGGGTGGTGCGGGTATGCCCGAAAGGGTTTGCGCATTTCGACGAATGGTCGCAGATGTTGCTGGATCAGGAAGCGCGCGAGCTGGCCAACCGGGAAAAGCAGGTGTCGCTGGAACTGGAATGGGCGAGCCGTGGGGTGAAGGCGCGGCGCAAGCGCAATGTGCGGCGGCTGGAGGAAATGAAGAAGGCGCGGGAGAAGCTGAAGGCGGATAAGAGCCAGTTCCGTCAGGCGACAACGAAGATCGAGCTGAAACCACTGGAAGCCAGCCAGACATCACGCGCGCTGGCGGAGTTCTATAAGGTCAGCAAGTCGTTCGATCATGATGGTAAAACCATCCCGATTTTAGAGAATTTCAATCTGCGGATTATGCGCGGGGATCGCATCGGGATTCTGGGGCGCAACGGTTCGGGCAAGACGACGTTTCTGAAAATGCTGATCGGTGAGATGGAGCCGGATCGTGGGAAAGTGAAGCGCAGCAAGAGCATCGAGTTTTCCTATTTCGATCAGAAACGCAGCGACCTCAACCCCAAGCACAGCCTGCGTAAGACGCTGTGCCCGACCGGCGGTGAGTATGTCGATGTGATGGGTAAACCGCGGCATGTGTGCGGGTATCTGAAAGATTTCCTGTTCGATCCCAAAGCCTCGCACGATCCGGTGGGGACGCTTTCCGGCGGGCAGAAAAACCGGCTGATGCTGGCGAAGGTGCTGGCGAATCCGAAAGGGTTTTTGATCCTCGATGAGCCGACCAACGATCTCGACATGGATACGCTCGATATGCTGGAAGAGATGCTGGTGAATTACAAAGGTACGCTGATTGTGGTGAGTCACGACCGTGATTTTCTCGATCAGGTGGTGACGCGCATTCTGGCATTCGAAGGTGATGCGGAGGTGGAGAGTTATATCGGCGGCTATAGCGATTATCTGCTGGCGAGCGGCAAGCAGAAACCGGCGGCGGTCAAGCCGGAGAAGGTGAAAAAAGCCGCGAAGAAAACTGTGGAGCCAGTGGCGAAAAGCGCAACCCGCATGTCCTACAAACTGCAATATGAATTAGAGCAGTTGCCGGGACGGATGGACGCGCTCGAGAAAGAGGTGGCATCGTTGCAGGAGGTGCTGGCCGATGCCGAGCTTTATACCAAAGACCCGGAGCAGTTCGATAGCGCCACGCGCCGCTACGCGCAGGCGCAACAGGAGTTGGAGGTGGCAGAGAATCGCTGGCTGGAATTAGAGGCTATGCGCCATAGTATTTCTAATTAACTTCATACGTTGTCGCGCTTCGGGCTCGTCGGTGCGCACGTAGTGTCTATACGCTTACGCCCTCCTCGCCTTGCGCTCCTAGTAGCAAGCCAATTAGAAATACTATGGCTGTGTCGTTTCCGCGAAGGCGGAATGACATATATTAATACGCCTCGTCGTCTTTCCACATGAAGAGAACGCGTTTTTGTCCCTTGCTGCCGATGGTCGCTTTCTGGGATTTTTCTTCGCCTTCATGAGTGGCGGCGATGGTGTAGGTGCCGGGTTCCAGATTGACGAGGAAATATGGGCCGTCAGCCACGGCGTCGAGCAGTAACGTGCCGGATTTATCATGGATGGTGACGTTGGCGTCTGCAATGTAGAAGCCTTTGTCGGTTGCCATCTCGATCTTGACGTTATAGTTGCTCTCGATGCGCGCGAAATTCTCGCGCTCGGCCTTGCCGATACCGCCGGTGACGAAGTCCACGCGCGGCGCGGTGTCTTCCACTTTTTCCACCTCTTTGATCATCGCCGTTGCCGGTGTTTCCGGTGCGACTTGTTGTGCTGCAGTTGCGAAAGGAGCGGTCATAAGTGCCGCCCATGCTGCCGTGATGATTAACCGTTTCATTGGTTTCTCCTTATGGTTTATGGCGGGCACTATAACACAAAAAAACAAACTTGTGTATCATATTGTAATATCGGGTTTTCAATGCGCTAGCTACGCATCTCGAGCGCTTCGTCGAACAGTTCGACGCGCTCTTCCACTTCACCGGAATTATCGAAGTTGGCGATGTGAAACAGGGCGTCGCCGTTATTGACCAGCGGCAACATGGTCATGCCGACGATGATGCCGGTTTTTTTGGCGTGTACCTTGATTTTGCCGTCGCCGAACGGGTCAGAAATGACGCCGAGCAACTGTCCGCGGGTGACGCGGTTGCCGAGCTTCTTCTTGACGATGAGGCTACCGCTATGAGGGGCGCGAATCCAGTAGCTGGTATTAGCGACGAAGACTTCCTTTTTGCGCTGCTTCATGCAGATATCACCGCTTATCATGCCGATGGCGGCCATCACGTTGAGGATGCCGCGCTCACCGGAGCGGATGACTTTCTCGCTGTAGCGCAGGGCTTCCCCGCCTTCGAACAGCAGGGTGCGGATGCCGATGGCGTCAGCGGCTTCACGCAGGGAGCCGTCACGCAGGCTGGAGTTGATGATCACCGGGACGCCGAATGCATGGGCGAGGCGGGTGGTTTCCTTGTCGTTGATGCAGGCGCGGATCTGCGGCAGGTTGGAGCGGTGGCCGCCACCGGTATGCAGGTCGATGCCGTATTCGCATTTCTCGACGATTTCCTTCATGAAGATGTTGGCGATCTGGGCGCCGAGCGAGCCGGTCTCCGAGCCGGGGAAGCAGCGG
>JAUIJX010000077.1 GCA_030430795.1 Alphaproteobacteria bacterium
CAGCTACCAGCTGATCGACAAATATTTCCTCATCAAGAACAGCGAGGCGATCGGATGAGCGCGGCCCGTTCTTCAATGGTGCGTCCCGCCACAAAAGGCGCCAGCTGGTATGGCCGCGGCGAGCTTGCCGCGCCGACCGATATCGAAAGCGCCGCGCTGCGCTCCGACCGTTTCCTGAAACTGATCAAGTAATGGCGATCGAAGAGACGATAGGCTACCGTTTTAATGATGCGTCCTTGCTAGAACAGGCGCTGACCCATCGAAGTGCCGATGCCGACACCAACAATCAACGGCTGGAATTTCTGGGTGACCGTGTGCTTGGAATCATCATCGCACAGAAGCTTTTTGAACGCTTCCCGGATGAGCGGGAAGGCGAACTGGCACGCCGCTTTGCCGGGCTGGTCAGTGGTGTAGCGCTGGCGGATGTGGCGCAGACCATCAATCTTGGGCAGAAGCTGAAGCTCTCCAGCAGTGAGGAAGCCTCAGACGGGCGTAACAACAGCTCCAGCCTGGAAGATAGCTGTGAAGCGCTGATCGGCGCGATCTATCTGGATGGCGGTCTGGATGCAGCCAGAACCTTTGTGCTACGCTTCTGGGAAGACATCATGTCCAGAGACAGTGAGCCACCGAAAGACGCCAAAACGACATTGCAGGAATGGGCGCAGGCACACGGTCTTCCGCTGCCGGATTATAACGAGCTGGAACGCAGTGGCCCAGCACATGCTCCGCAATTCACTGTAGAGGTGCGTGTGCGTGAGCGTCGCGCTGTGGGTGAGGGGGCGTCAAAGCGCAGCGCTGAGCAGGATGCTGCCCGCCTGTTGCTGGAGGAGATCGGTGGTGAGTAATGAGACCCGTTGTGGGTATGTGTCCATCATCGGCGCACCGAATGCCGGAAAATCGACCCTGCTCAATCGCCTGACCGGCGCCAAAATCGCTATCGTCACTCCCAAGGTGCAAACCACGCGCAACCGCATTCTCGGCATGGCCGTGCATGGTGGCACGCAACTGATCTATATCGATACACCGGGTATCTTCGCCGCCAGGGAGCGTTTTGAAAAAGCGATGGTCGCCTCAGCCTATAGCGGGGCGGGGGATGGTGACGTCATCCTGCTGCTGGTCGATGCCTATAAAGGGATGACTCAGGATGTTGAGGCCATTCTGGAGCGCCTTTCAAGCTACGAGACGGAAAAGATACTGGTGCTGAACAAAGTCGATAAATGCAAAAAAGAAGACCTGCTAGCACTGTCGCAATCCCTGTTCGACACCGGGCAGTTCAGCCAGTGTTTCATGATCTCCGCGCTGAAAGAGCAGGGGATCGAGGATGTGCGTGACCTGCTGGTGGAGAAAATGCCAAACGGGCCGTGGCTCTATCCGGAAGACCAGATGACGGACATACCATTGCGCCAGCTGGCTTCCGAGATCACCCGCGAGAAACTCTTCATGCAATTACGTCAGGAGCTTCCCTACAGCGTAGCGGTGGAAACCGAAACATGGGAAGAAAAGCAGGACGGCAGTATCAAGATCGAACAGGTTGTTTATGTTCGCACGGAAAGCCAGAAGATGATCGTCATCGGTAAGAAGGGCAGCATGCTCAAAACTATTGGTGAAAAAGCGCGCGCTGAGATTGGCCGTATGATGGATACCAAAATCCACCTGTTCCTGTTCGTCAAAGTTGCGGAAAACTGGAAAGAGAATCCGGAATTCTACCAGACCATCGGGCTGGAATATAAGAAATAGAGGTTACGCCGCCGCCTGACGGAACAGGGAGCGCGTATGCAGCTCATTCAGCATTGGCAACACCGGCAACCCCATCACCACATCATCGCGTCCCTCGATATGGCTGAACAGATGCTTGCCGTGTTCCTCAAAATGATAGGTACCGCAGGACGTCAGCGGTTTGTCCAGCTGGATATAGGCGTAAATCTCATCATCGGTCAGGTTACGCATGGTCAGCGATGCCGTCTCGACGATATCCCACAAACATTCGTTATTTTGATAGAGTGCTATGGCGCTGTGTTGATGATGCGTCTTGCCGGAGAGAAATTTCAATTGGTCGAAGGCTTTTTCTTCCGTCATTGGCTTGTCCAGAATTTGGCCATCGCATTCACACACCTGATCGGCGCCGATCACCAGCCAGCTTGCATGGATACGGCTGACGCTATCCGCTTTGCCCTTGGCCAGAAAACTGGCGCGTTCGCTGGGGCTGAGTGATTCAATGGATGCCTTGGCGCCTTCTTCGTCAAACGTCGGCTGGATCACGGTAAACGCGATACCCAGGTCACGCAGCATCCGCTCCCGAACGGAAGAGGAAGAAGCCAGTACCAAAGGAGAAATCGTTTTATAGGCGCTCATATTAGGACGCGATATTACCAACGGATGGCGAGGCAATCAAGTTCATGAATTCCTGCCGCGTCCGTGGGTCGGATTTAAACAGCCCGTGCAGACGGCTGGTCACCGTCGTGGTCTCGGACTTATGCACTCCGCGTGTCGTCATGCACTGATGCGCGGCGTCAATCACCACCGCCACACCTTTCGGCTCCAGCACGCGTTGAATCGTATCGGCGATCTGTGCCGTCATCGTCTCCTGCGTCTGTAGGCGCTTGGCATATACATCCACCAGACGGGCAACTTTGCTGATTCCCACCACCCGGCGATCCGGGATATAGGCCACGTGGGCTTTCCCGATGATCGGCACCATATGGTGTTCGCAATGCGATTCGAGGCGCATATTTTTCAGCAGCACCATTTCGTCGTAATCTTCGACTTCTTCAAAGGTCTTGGACAGGATATCGTCCGGATCCATCTGGTAGCCTTCAAAGAACTCTTCATAAGCGTTCACAACGCGTTTCGGCGTTTCAAGCAGGCCTTCGCGTTTCACGTCGTCGCCGGCCCATGCAATCAGGGTGCGGACGGCTTCCATCGCTTCCTCGCGGGACGGGCGATCGACAATCAATTCTGGTTTACGTTTCATGGTGTCTCAATACTACTCGTTTTTTAGGGGGCGTACTATTAGATATGCATTCAAAATAAGCAAGTTATTTTTAATTCTTCATACGTAAATAACGCCGCTGTGCATTATATGGGTAAGATGGCAGGTTTTTCAACCTCCAACACGTGTTTTTGTTGACCCTATCGCAGGAATTTACTAGTGTTGCCGCCCTGCGTGGAAGAAAGGAAACGGGATGACCACCGCGTTTGATCCGCAAGAATTCATGGCAACGATTGCATGGAATGACGACGGATTAGTTCCGGCCATTGCCCAGCAACACGATACCAAAGAAGTATTGATGCTGGCATGGATGAATGCGGAGTCATTGCGTGAGACGTTGACCGAAGGGCGTGTATGCTACTGGTCGCGCTCCCGTCAGGCGCTCTGGCGCAAAGGCGAAACCTCAGGTCATACGCAGCGTTTGGTGGAATGTCGCTTTGATTGCGATCGCGATACCATCCTGCTGCTGGTGGATCAGACGGGGCCTGCCTGCCATACGGATCGCCCGAATTGTTTTTTCTACGCATATAAGGACGACGGGGTGCATGTCATCTCGGAACCTGAAACATGACAACCTTAAAGGATAAATGAAATGGTAACTGCATCAAATTTAGGATTCCCGCGCATTGGCGCACATCGTGAACTGAAAAAAGCGGTGGAGGCATACTGGAAAGGCGGTATGTCTGAGGGAGAACTGATGCAAATGTCGAAAGACCTGCGCAAAACCCACTGGCAAATGCAAAAGGATGCCGGGATTGAAGTAATCCCGTCGAATGACTTTTCTTTCTACGATCAGGTGCTGGACACCATTGCTATGGTCGGTGCGGTGCCGGAGCGCTATAACCATAAAGGCGGCAATATCAATCTGGAGACCTATTTCGCGATGGCGCGTGGTCGTCAGTCCGGCGGCGTAGACGTCGTGGCGATGGAAATGACCAAATGGTTCGATACCAACTACCACTATATCGTGCCGGAATTCACCAAGAATACCACCTTCACGCTTTCCAGCTCTAAGGCGGTGGATGAATTCAAGGAAGCCAAAGAGCAGGGCATCACCACCCGCCCGGTCGTGCTGGGCCCGCTGACCTTCCTGACGCTTGGTAAACTGCGCGATGAAGAAGCGGATTGGAAAACCCTGCTGACTGGTCTGATCCCGGTCTATGCCGAACTGCTGAAGCAACTGGAAGCGGCAGGTGCCGAATCCATCCAGATTGACGAGCCATGCCTCGTGCTGGATATCTGCGAAGGCACTAAGGAAGGCTTCAAGCATGCCTATGCCGAGTTGAGCAAAGCGTCCGGCCTGAAAATCATGCTGGCCACCTATTTCGGCGATCTGCGTGATAACCTTAAGCTGGCCTGTGAACTGGACATTGACGGTCTGCATGTGGACCTGGTGCGTGCACCGGAGCAACTTGATGATGTGCTGGCGGCATTACCGGCAGGCAAAGCGTTGTCACTGGGCGTCATCGATGGCCGCAATATCTGGCGCGCCAACCTGCAGGAAGCATCCGACACGGTTAAACGTGCGGTGGCCGAGCGCGGTGCGGATGACATTCTGGTGGGTCCAAGCTGCTCTCTGCTGCACTCGCCGGTCGATCTGGATAACGAACCGAAACTGGATGACGAACTGAAAAGCTGGCTGGCTTTCGCTAAGCAGAAGCTGCATGAGATCAAACTCATCGCCGATGCTGGCGCTGGTAATAAGGACAGTGCGGCTTTTGAAGAAAATCGCAAGGCACTGGAAGCTCGTGCATCCTCTGATCGTATCCACAACGCGTGGGTCAAAGAGCGCATGGGCAGCATCAGTGACGGTATGAAAAACCGTAAATCGCCGTATGAAACCCGTGCCAAAGTACAAAAACCGATCCTTGGTCTGCCGCTGCTGCCGACCACCACCATTGGTTCCTTTCCGCAGACGCAGGAAGTACGTCAGGCACGCGCTCGCTTTAAGAAAGGCGAGCTGACGCGGGAGCAATACGACGAATTCTTAGAGAAAGAAACCACCAACTGCATCCGCATTCAGGAAGAAATCGGTCTGGATGTGCTGGTGCATGGTGAGTTTGAGCGTAACGACATGGTGGAATATTTCGGTGAAAAACTCTCCGGTTTTGCTTTCTCCGCTAACGGCTGGGTGCAATCCTATGGGTCTCGCTGCGTGAAGCCGCCGATCATCTTTGGTGATGTGTCGCGTCCGGAGCCGATGACGGTGCGTTGGGCGGAATTTGCCCAATCCCAGACCGAGCTGTCCATGAAAGGCATGCTCACCGGTCCGGTGACCATTCTGCAATGGTCATTCGTGCGTAACGATCAGCCGGAATCTGAGACCTGTCAGCAAATTGCGCTGGCGATTCGCGACGAAGTGGTTGATCTGGAAAAAGCAGGCATTCGCATTATCCAGATTGACGAAGCGGCGCTACGTGAAGGCTTGCCACTACGTAAGTCGGACTGGCAAACTTACCTCAATTGGGCAGTCGATAGTTTCCGCATTGCAGCCTCCGGTGTCGAAGACACCACGCAGATTCACACCCATATGTGCTACTCCGAATTCAATGACATCATTGAAGGCGTGGCGCGCATGGATGCGGACGTGATCTCCATCGAGACCTCACGCTCAGCGATGGAACTGCTCGATGCTTTCGTCAGCTTCAAATACCCGAACGAGATCGGCCCTGGCGTCTATGACATTCATAGCCCGCGCGTGCCGAAACAGTCGGAAATGGAAGTATTGCTGGAAAAGGCACTGGAAGTGCTGAAGCCGGAACAAATCTGGGTTAACCCGGATTGTGGCCTGAAAACCCGTGGCTGGGCAGAAGTGCGCCCGGCACTGGAAGCGATGGTTGCGGCAGCCAAGGCATTACGTGAGCGCCTGCCGGACGACATCCGCGCCTCGGCGTAATACTTAAAAAATTCTATAGGAAAGACCCGCTCGGAGAAATTCGGGCGGGTTTTTTTATTAATCCAGATGCTTCTCAATGCATTCGATCATCAGGCCGGCAATGTCTTTTCCGGTTACTTCTTCGATGCCTTGCAGACCCGGTGACGAGTTCACCTCCAGCACTTTCGGGCCGCTGGCGGAGCGGATCAAATCAACCCCGGCCACTTTCAGCCCCATGATCTTGGCGGCCTGAATCGCTACCTTGCGTTCTTTAGCCGAAATGGTCGCCACACCGGCAGTGCCGCCCAGATGTAGATTCGCACGAAACTCACCCTCAGCGGCGGAGCGCTCCATCGTGCCGACCACTTTGCCGTCAATCACGAAACAGCGCAAATCCTTACCCTGTGATTCCTTCACGAATTCTTGCACCAGAATATTGGCTTGCAGGCTTTTGAAGGCATTGATCACACTCTCGGCGGCTTTCTGCGTCTCTGCCAGCACCACGCCGCGCCCTTGTGTGCCTTCCAGCAGTTTAATCACCAGCGGCGCGCCGCCGACCATTCGGATCAGGTCCTTGGTGTTCTGAGGAGAAGAGGCAAAGCCGGAGACAGGCATCGGCACACCCTTCTCGGACAGCATTTGCAGGCAACGTAATTTGTCGCGCGAGCGGGTGATCGCCACCGCGCCGTTCAGTGCAAAAATCCCCTGCGTCTCAAACTGGCGGGTCACCGAACAGCCATAATAGGTCACCGCGGGCTTGATGCGTGGAATCACCGCATCCACATCTTCCAGCATGCCGATATCCTTGTAATGCACGGAAGGTTGCCCGGCATTGATATCGATGAAGCAATGTTTTACATCGAGAAAACGGATATTGTGTCCGCGCACTTCGGCTGCGTCGATAATCCGGCGGTTGGAATAAAGATCGGGATTACTCGCCAGCAGCGCAATATTCAGGCTGCGTTTATGCTGTTTGGGGATACGATAGGAACTCTCCGCCTTCTTTAAACTGACCTTCCCATGCAGAAACGCGCCCTCCGGGTCGACGATAATACGCCCGGTCATTGCCTCACGCCCCAGCAACATGCGATACCCCATACTGTCGCGGTTGGTCAGGCTAATCTGAATATCCCAGGTATGTTCTCCCAGTTTCAACGGGGTCAGAATCACATAACGGGTTTCCGAATGGCCGCTGGAACTGCGTATCTCCCGGCGTCCTACCAGCGGCGCCTCACAACGCTTGGTTACCTTGCGGTTATTCTGCAGCGGGTGGATATCGAAGCTGACATAGGTTTTGCCGTCTTTTTCCCGCAGCTGGATATTCTTAGCATGCAGGGCAGAGGTTTTGGCGCCCGAATCCACGCGCGCTTTTACGGCTGGCAGCTTCAGGCCAGGCAGCTCGCACCATTCTTCGCATCCGACGGTAATCTTATTCATGCGTATCCCTCCGCAATAATGTGTGGGCTTCATGACGTAAAAAAATACTAACCGCAAGTGATTTCTATGTCTAAGTCAATTGACGTTTTTCTGCCTTCGGGTATGTTGGCCAAAAAGGGGAAGATATGAAGCTTTCAAGGTATTTCCTGCCGGTTATTAAAGAAACGCCCTCTGAGGCGACAATTGCGTCCCACCGCCTGATGCTGCGTGCCGGTATGGTGCGCCAGCTTTCATCCGGCATCTATAACTGGCTGCCACTGGGTTTTTCTGTACTGAAAAAGGTGGAGAGCATCATCCGTGAAGAAATGAACGCCTCCGGTGCGGTTGAGCTGCTGATGCCTACCATCCAGCCGGCGGAATTGTGGCAGGAGTCCGGGCGAGGGGATTACGGTAAGGAAACCCTGCGCATCAAGGACCGGCATGACCGGGATATGATCTACGGCCCCACCAACGAGGAAGTCATCACCGACATCTTCCGCAAATACATTAAATCCAGCAAAATGCTGCCGCTGAATCTCTACCATATCCAGTGGAAATTCCGTGATGAAATCCGCCCGCGCTTTGGGGTCATGCGTGGCCGCGAATTCCTGATGAAGGATGCCTAC
>JAUIJX010000078.1 GCA_030430795.1 Alphaproteobacteria bacterium
GATCTCTTTGGTGGAAAAGAATGGCTCGAAGATTTTCTCCACCAGATGTTTGGGGATGCCACAACCGGTATCGATCAGTTCCACCTGAATATATTCGCCGGGGATGATTGTGTCTTCCTGTGCCGGTGGAATCAGGTCGGCATCAATCGGGTGGTCGGGGCTAATCAGCACATTATTGCTGCGAATAGTCAGCGTGCCGCCTTCTTTCATGGCGTCACGCGCATTGACCGCAAGGTTGATGATCACCTGTTCCAACTGTCCTTGATCGGCCTTCACCATCCACAGGTTACGGCCATGTACCATGTTCAGTTCAATATTTTCACCAATCAGGCGACGGATCAGGTTGGACAGTTCGGCCATCACATCGGTGAGGTCGAGTGTCTTCGGCTGCAATGTCTGGCGGCGTGAGAAAGCGAGTAGCTGCCGTACCAGATTGGCGGCGCGGTTGGCGTTCTGCTTGATCTGCATGATATCGGCAAAGGATGGGTCACCTGCCGGGTGACGCATCAGCAACAGGTCGCAGAAGCCGATCATGGCAGTCAGCAGGTTGTTGAAATCATGCGCGACACCGCCGGCCAGTTGGCCGACTGCCTGCATCTTCTGCGAATGTGCGAAACGCATCTCCAGATTCTTCTGCTCGGTATTATCGATCAGGTGAATCACGACGTGCGGGCTGTCATCGTCATGAGAGGTCATCTGACTCATGAACATGAGCACGGTGATTTTCTCTTCATTCGGCAGCAGCATGCATAATTCAAGCGCATCCTGCGGAGTTTGGCCTTTCATGACAGAGGCCAGGCGCACGGATACCAGTTTCTGATCATCTTCACTCAACATGGAAATGAGCTTGATGTTGGAGCCGTAAGCGATAGAACGCTGCATCAACTCGTGAAACGCTTTGTTGAAGCCTGTGATATGGCTGTCAGCATCTAAATGCGCGATCGGGATAGGAGAGGTCTCGATAAAGTCATCAAGTAAAGCGGTATCGGTGGTTTGAGAAGATGATTTGTTCCAGAACATCAATCCACCTTCTTGATCATACCAAAGACAGCCATCACATTATTGTCGGCATCTTTAACGGTGTGCTGATCAACCGTGGTGTGAAGCAGCGAACCGTTCTTTCTGGCCAGTTTCAATTCACCTGAATAATCCTCAAGGCTAATATCTGTTTTTTCAACATTGTCAGAAGTGTAAATCAGATCGTCAATGGTCAGCGCTTTATCAATCGCTTCGCCTTCATTATAGCCCAGCCAATTCTCCAGCACGTGGTTCATAAAGCGTATATGACCACTAGGGCTGGCGACATAGGTGCCCTGCGGCATGTTGTGTAGCAGATAATCGATATATTTCTGGTTGTCGGGGGTGATCTTCGGCACGCCGCCGACGCCACGCTCAACAAACTTACGTCCCTGAATCAGGAAGTAATCCTTTGGACGCATCAGCGGGTAGATATTAAGGATCATTTGATGCTGGCCGCCATTTTCGTCTTTCATCGGAAACAGGAACCGCTCATGCTTATGCTCGCGCATGGCGATGGCAAGGCGCTCTGCCTCTGAATTTGCCAGCCCAATCACGTCAATGAAGGCTTCAATGCCGTTATTGCGCAGTGAGAAGGCGGGGAAGAATCCTTTAAAGCCATCGTCGGTAAACGCGAAGTTGCCGTTTCCTTTAAGGATGAGAGAGAAGTCGCAGTTCTTACGAATGCCGGAGGAGAACAGGGCATTTTGGAATTCCACTTCGGTCACCAGATCAAGGTTACGTTGCAAGCTGTAGAGTGCGTGAAGGGTTTGCGCGGTCACAAGCCCGACCAGCACAAGGAAGAAGATGGTTTCGCTGCCGAAAGAATCCCGGTACATGATGCTGGCGATCACCAGTGCGAGCGTCAGTAGGTAGAGCGCGCCCATAACCTTGATGTTTCCGTGACGCTTGCGCTTGGAAAAATCAGGGCGGACGGTTTCTGGTGCCTGTGACTCGTCGTAACGGCTCATATACATAACCAAGTTAATCGGTCCTTACTGTATAAACACGTTAACCTTCGTGCAAGGGTTACTCATGGTGACAGGATGCGAATGCATCACCGAGTGCTCGCATTAGTGTTTCATAGCCACGCTTTTGCCCTAATGGCAGGGTGCTGCCAAGTGGGTCGAGTATCACCACGCGCCCGCCAATGGCCTCAGCCAGCCGTTCGCTCATAGCTGGGCTGAATTGCGGCTCGCTGAAAACGCATTCTATGCCTTTCGCTTGTGCCTGCTCACGCAGTTCCGCCATATGCTTGACGCTGGCGGTATGTAGCGCGTTCTCAGAAATGGCAAGGGCATCGGGAAGTCCGTAAACATCAGTAAAATAATGATAGGCGTCATGGAACACGATGTAAGGGGTGTCGTGAGCGGATGCCAGTGTGTCGGACAGTGATTGATCCAGCGCGTCCAGCGACGCAAGCAGGGAGGTGAGGTTCGCTTCGTAGGTGGGGCGATGCTCTCCGTCCAGTGCAATCAATTGGTTTGCGATAGTTTGTGCCATGCTCTTGGCATTGGCAACATTTAGCCATATATGGGGGTCAACGGCACTATCGCTGTGATCGTCAGAATGTCCATGATCATGGTCATGGTGATGCGTATGGCCGTAGGATAGCGTCTGTTCTTCGGGCAACTGATCTAACAACGCCAGTATGGATACGCCCTCCAGTGTCTCCAGTGGTTTTCGAAGGTAAGTTTCGTAGTCCGGAGAAATAAAAACGATCAACTCGGCATTGCCAAGAGCTGTGCGTTCAGATGGTTTTAATGTCAGGTGATGTGGTGACCGGCTGGCCGGAGTGAGTAACTCAGGGGTACCGACCCTTTCCATAAGGTCGTAGGCCAGGCTGTATATCGGATAAATGCTGGCAACTACCCGCGGAGCTTCTGCAAACGAAGAATGTGGGAAAAGCAGAAAAAGGATAATGAGCAAACGTTTCATAAGGCTTTTTATCCACACAGTGAACGAGAATGCAAAGGAATTCCGCTGAAATACGCAAAATGCTTGGCTTAAATATGATCCTGTTATATCTAAATAATTAGAGAGGGAGTGTAAACGTGCAAAAAGACTACGGCAAAATTAGGACTTCGTTGATGCTGGTGGCAGTGCTTCTGGCTATGTCCGGCTGTGGTCGCGATTCGGCTATCGGAAGCCGTGGGTCAATCTGGAATAGCTATGATGTACGCCACCCCGTGCCGTATGAGTCGCAGGTGCCGGTCTCCCGTGCGACCACCTATGACCGCTATCAGGACAACGATGATTTCTATACCGCCCCGAAAACATGGGGAACCTGTGAGCCGGGTGATCCGGGCTGCGAATAATCTCTAGCGTTTTAATGTGCCGTTGATGTCGAGCGGCTTTTCCGCCCCCAGTAACTGATTATATACATGGTAGTTTTCCATGACACGCTGAACATAATTGCGGGTCTCGGAGAAAGGAATCATCTCAATCCAGTTGATAGTCTGGTAGAGATTGCCGCCCGGTGCGCCATAAGCACGTTGCCAGGAGTCCGGGCGACCCGGTCCGGCGTTATATCCGGCGCTGGCGAGGAAATAAGAGCCGGAAAAGCGATCCACCAGATTGGCAAGGTAGCGGCTGCCGAGTCGAATATTGTATGTCGGATCGTAAAGCTTATCGGTGGCATAGGAGAATTGATGCTTCTTGGCGGTGATCTGCGCAGTGCGAGGCATCAGTTGCATCATGCCGCGGGCGCCTGCCGGGCTAATGGCACGTGGATAAAACGAGCTTTCCTGCCGTGTGATAGCCAGTGCCAGTGCCGGTTCCACGGCGGTATCGGACGGCAGGCTATAGGTCGGAAAAGCAGTCTCGGTAATCAACCAGTCGCGCTTAATGGCCTCTTTGGCTGTCTTCAGAGAAATATCCGGCCTGCGGTAATAGTTGCCGATATAAGAGATACTACGCGCATCATTCTCAGAGCGGCTGGTCTCAACCAGATGCGCCAGCAATGGCATCGCGTATTCGATCACCCCGGCATCGCCGAGTGCGCCGACCGCTCCGGCAAGACTATTCTGACTCATCAGTCGCTTGACCCGGCCAGAGTCGATTGGTGAAGGGGAGGGAATGGACAGCCGTGGTGATGAGTGGTTTTCCTGCAGAGAGAGCTGGCCGTAAAAGGTATACGGATAGTCGCCGGACTTGCCAAACCAACGACTGGCCTCACCGCTATTGCCCACAGCTTTGGCGGCGCGACCTGCCCAATACGCGGCGCGTGACTTGCTGACCGGATAATTCACCACGTCATACATGCGTTTGAATTCGACAAAAGCCTCGCTGGGTTTATTCATGAACACCAGACCGATCCATCCATGCAGCCATAGCGCTTCGGAAAGCTCATAACGGCTGTCGATGGTCTGTCCGTGCCGTGATGCCAGCGAATAGGCGAGAGTATAATTCTTTTTCTCCAGCGCATCACGGATGGCGCGGTTACGGTGTGACCACCATTTTGCCGGGTATGGCGGTGCAGCGGGGGCTAATTGAAGCATTTCCAGCACGCCACCATAGTCGCGGCGCTTCGCCCGCCATGTCATACGGTTATAGATTAGCCCTGGGTCCTGACGCAGGGATGCGGGGACTTTGTCAATCAATCCATTGACACTGTTCTGGTTCTTAATCAGTCCAATACGAGCGGTCGCCAGCGCTTTCTGATCAGCCGGAAGCTTCGACAGTATGCGCTGGGCTGCCCCGGTTTTTCCTTCCCATAATAGCCGGTTAGCTCGTGCTACGTGGTGAGCGGTGCCGAGTGTCTTGCTATGACGCTCGAGAAAAAGTTTTTCATCGCTCTCGCGAAAATTTCCGTGAATCCACGCATCAATAATAATGCCGTCATTGAGCGTGTTATTGAGTCGTGCATGTTCGTAGCGTCCGCGTGCTGTCATCGGTGGATGGCGGTTAAACCAGTTGGCCACTTCACCTTCTGTATATGGATTGGAAAACAGTGAAATCTCAGCGCGTGTTTTCAGTTTTTCCATGTCTGGCCAGTCCGGGTGCTGGTCAATAAACCGGGCATAGACATGTTGGGCAGGCATACGGTCGGTACGCGTCAGGTAATACCATGTGACGACGGAATGCAGGCGTTCGTTGCCGGTTTTACGAATAGTGGAAAGAGCCTGATCCCAGCGCTTGCTATCAACATACGCAAAGGCTTCCTGTACCTGTGCATTCGCCAAGGCAGGGTGATGCGATGAAAAGACAAAGAGAGCGACGAGCAGCACTCGTCTGATAACCACGTTAGAATATGACAAAAAACGCATATATGTGTATGAGCATAATCAGTTCGCCAAGTCTATACATATCGTCAACGAAAGGATATGACAAAGTGATGGATGATTTCGCGTTGCCTTACCGACTCATTACCGCTGCACAAATGCGTGAGGCGGAACAACTGGCCATGCAGCAGGGCATCTCCGGCTGGCAGATGATGCAGGCGGCGGGGCAGGCGGTGGCAAAAGAGATTATTGCCAACTATCAGATGCGGCCGGTCTGGGTGCTGTGCGGCCCCGGCAATAACGGGGGTGACGGTTGGGTGGTTGCTGCACACCTGATGCAGCATGGCTGGCCGGTGCACGTGGCAGCGACGTTAGAGAAAGACGCGTATCAGGGGGATGCCGGGAAAGCGGCTGAAAGCTATGATGGCAATGTGCTGCCCATCGCCGATGTCGAAATTAATGAGAAATGTCTGGTAGTGGATGCACTTTTCGGGACTGGCCTTGCCCGTCCGCTGGAAGAAGAGATTGCCGAGCTGGTGGAGAAGGTAAACGCGTCGGCAAAACATGTCGTAGCGGTCGATGTTCCCTCCGGTATCCACACCGACAGTGGCGAGGTGATGGGGGTGGCTATCCGGGCAGAGCGTACGGTGACCTTCGCCACCGCCAAGCTGGGGCATGCCTTGATGCCGGGGCAGGCACACACCGGCGAGTTAAAGGTAGTGGATATTGGCATAAATGCTCAGGTAGCGGACATCCTGCAGCAGGATCACAGGACAGTGCCGTCTACCTTTATCAATGAGCCGGGCTTGTGGGAAAATGCACTGGTCTGGCCACAGAGCGATCAGCATAAATACTCGCGCGGTGCGGTAGTGGTGCGCGGCGGGCCATTGGAATCGACCGGCGCCAGCCGTTTGTCTGCTGTGGCAGCCCTACGCAGTGGTGCCGGTGCCGTGACGCTTGCCTGTGATTCGGTGTCATTGCCGATCTACGCACGGCACTTGACCTCGGTGATGACGCGCGAAGTGGATGGTATGGATGACTGGAAATCTCTGGTCAGCGAACCAAAACAGAAAGCGTTGGTATTGGGGCCGGGTAATGGTGTTGGTCCGGCAACGGTAGAGACGGTATTAGCCGCACTGGCGACTGGCAAGCCCACGGTGCTGGATGCCGATGCGCTGACCAGCTTTGAAGGAGATGAATTTCGCCTGTTCAGCGCCATTAATGGAGAGGTGGTGTTAACGCCGCATGAAGGGGAATTTGGGCGACTGTTCTCCGGGGCGAGTGTGGCGCCGGATGCCGGTAAGCTCCAGCGTACGCGGCAGGCTGCCATTTCAAGCAAGGCGGTGGTAGTGCTGAAAGGAGCGGATACCGTGATCGCTGCACCGGACTTAAGGGCGGTGGTGAACTGGCACGCCCCGTCGGAGCTGGCCACGGCTGGTTCAGGAGATGTGCTGGCTGGTATTATCGCCGGGTTGCTGGCGTCTGGAATGCCAACCTTCGAGGCAGCCTGTGCCGGGGTTTGGCTGCATGCCGAAGCCGCACGGGAGCTGGGAGTCGGGCTGATCGCCGAGGATCTGCCGGATCAGTTGCCGCAGGCCCTTAAACGGCTAAAGGCGTCATAATAAAAAAGGGAGCAGTTTCCCGCTCCCTTCTTCAGATATGTAGTGATGATTAAGCCAGCAGCGCCAGCAGCAGAATAGCTGAAATGTTGGCAATCTTAATCATCGGGTTAACCGCAGGGCCGGCCGTGTCCTTGTAAGGGTCGCCAACCGTATCTCCGGTGACCGCAGCTTTGTGTGCTTCGGAACCTTTGCCGCCGAAATTACCTTCTTCGATATATTTCTTGGCGTTGTCCCATGCACCGCCACCCGACGTCATGGAGATGGCAACAAACAGGCCGGTAATAATAATGCCGAGCAGCATCGCACCGAGAGAGGCGAATGCGGCTTCCTGTCCGGCAATCATGTTAATGATGAAATACAGGATCACAGGCACAGCCACTGGCAGCAGTGACGGTATCACCATCTCTTTGATGGCGGCTTGCGTCAGCAGGTCAACCGCGCGGCTGTAATCCGGCTTGGCTTTGCCCTGCATGATCCCTTTGATTTCCTTGAACTGGCGGCGTACTTCGACCACCACGGAACCAGCGGCACGGCCAACGGCCATCATACCCATAGCACCGAAGAGATACGGCAGCAGACCACCGACGAACAGACCAACCACCACATACGGATCGCTCAGAACAAACTGAACATTCAGATCCGGGAAGTAGTGTTTCAAATCTTCCGTGTATGCGGCAAACAGTACCAGAGATGCCAGCGCGGCAGAGCCGATGGCGTAGCCTTTGGTCACAGCCTTGGTGGTGTTACCCACAGCATCCAGCGCATCCGTGGTCTCGCGTACTTCGTCCGGCAGACCGGACATTTCTGCAATCCCGCCAGCGTTGTCTGTCACCGGGCCGTATGCGTCCAGCGCAACAACGATCCCGGCCAGTGCCAACATGGTGGTGGCTGCAATGCCGATGCCGAACAGACCGCACAGCATGTATGAGCCAATGAT
>JAUIJX010000079.1 GCA_030430795.1 Alphaproteobacteria bacterium
AATGCGCGCGACTTTGATGCCGTTATTCAATGCCCGCACACCGGCGGCCTGAATGCTGGGGCCATCGGCCGTTGGGTCGGAAAACGGAATGCCAAGCTCAATAATATCCGCTCCGGCAGCAGGCAGTGCATGCAGGATATGCTCGGATTGATCGTGGTTTGGGTCTCCGGCCATCACATAGGTAATGAGTGCCGCTCTTCCATCCTTTTTACAGTCATCGAAGCGTTTCTGGAGGCGGCTGCTCATAGAGAGACCCCCATCGCTGCTGCCACGCTGAAAACATCTTTGTCACCGCGTCCGCACAGATTCATCACCAGCAGGTGGTCTTTCGGCAGCTTTGGTGCTTCGCGCAGCACATACGCCAGCGCATGGCTCGGCTCAAGTGCCGGGATAATGCCTTCCAGTTTCGAGCAAAGCTGGAATGCCTCCAGCGCTTCGCTGTCGGTAGCGGATGCATAATTCACACGGCCACTGTCATGCAGGAAGGCATGTTCCGGGCCAATCCCCGGATAATCCAGCCCGGCGGAGATGGAGTGCGTCGGCTGAATTTGCCCGTCATCATCCTGCAACACGTAACTGCGGCTGCCATGGAGCACGCCGTCTTCACCGCGCGCAATAGACGCGGCATGTTCTTCGGTATCCACACCTTTGCCGGCAGCTTCCACTGCGGTCATGGCGACACTCTCATCCTGCAGGAACGGATAGAACAACCCCAGGGCATTGGAGCCGCCACCGATGCAGGCGACCAGTGAATCCGGCAGACGGCCTTCTGCTTCTCGCATTTGTTCGCGTACTTCCGTGCCGATGACCGAATGGAAATCACGCACCATTGCCGGGAAAGGGTGAGGGCCTGCGGCCGTGCCGATCAGGTAATAGGTATCATCCACATTCGTCACCCAGTCGCGCAGTGCTTCATTCATCGCGTCTTTCAATGTGCCGCTGCCGGAGTCGACTGGTACTATATCTGCGCCGAGAAGTTTCATGCGAAAGACATTCGGCTTCTGCCGTTCGATATCTTCGGCACCCATATACACCACGCATTTCAGGTCGAAGAGGGCGCACACCGTTGCTGTCGCCACGCCATGCTGCCCGGCGCCAGTCTCGGCGATAATACGCGTCTTGCCCATGCGCTTGGCCAGCAGGATTTGTCCGATGCAGTTATTGATCTTATGCGCGCCGGTATGGTTCAACTCATCGCGCTTGAAATAAATCTTGGCGCCGCCGCAATGCTCGGTCATGCGTGCGGCATAATAGAGTGGGCTGGGGCGTCCGATATAATGCTTGTAGAGGTAGGTCAGCTCTTCCGCAAATGCGGCATCCTGTTTTGATGCTTCGTAGGCTTTCTCTACCTCAAGGATCAACGGCATAAGGGTTTCAGCCACATAGCGACCGCCATACAGCCCGAAATGCCCGCTGGCATCCGGCATCTGGTCGAATCGTGGTTTGCTGCTACTCATGCGTCATCTCACGGACATGTTGCATTAACTCGTTGATCTTGGCGACGGACTTCACGCCCGGTGCCGACTCCAGCGAGGACGATATATCGAGGTAGCGTGCCTTGGTCACACGAAGTGCTTGCGCTATGTTCTCGAAGCTCAGTCCACCGGACAAGAACCATGGCAGCGGTATAGCCTGCTTGCCAAGGATCGTCCAGTCAAATACCTGTCCGGTGCCGCCGGCAATGGACAGATCGGGTGACTTGGTGTCAAACAGCAGCATATCGGCGCTATCCGCGTAGGTGGCAACCTGTTCCATGTCTTCATGAGTAGCAACGGATATGGCTTTGATAACCGGCAGCCCGTAACGCTGCTTCAACGTCTGGATGCGCTCCGGCGATTCAGCGCCGTGCAGTTGCAGCATGGTGGGTCGCATGGCGGAGATAATCGCGCCCATCGTCTCATCATCGGCATTGACCGTCACCGCAACAGAAGCGATATCATCCGGAATATGCTTGGTTAGCTCAGCTGCTTGTTGTGGTGACACATTGCGCGGAGAGGTGGGATGAAAAATGAAACCGAGATAATCGACATCCTGTTTCACCGCAGCCTGCACGGCATCGCTGCTGGTCAGGCCACAAATCTTGATACGTGGTGTCATGGGTGGTTGGTAAGCATTGTACCACCTGCAGTGGAACGGGATTCCAGACGCAATGCTTTCAGTTCGTTTTCCATGCTGGCCAGTTCCCGTTTAGCCTTGCTGGATTCCCTGCGCAGCGAGACCTGTCGTTTGAACGATGAGAGAGCGACGCATGTGCCGCCGATGAGTATGCCGAGTGCCAACATGCCAAGCGCCAGCACATAGACAGGCATGTCCATCTCCAGTGGCAACGGAAAGAGGGAAACAGTCACCGATCCGGTGTTAGAGGTAAGAAAAGCAATCAGGCATAATGCAACGGCCAGAAATGCCGCCAGTCTGAACAGAATGCCGATCAGTTTCATCCCATTGCCCGATTAAAATTAGGAAGAGCTTTGTTGATGCGCTCGCGCAGTTCCTTACCAGCACGGAAGTAAATGGCAAAACGCTCGCTGACGGTAACGGCTGCGCCGTTTTTCGGATTACGCGCAACGCGTGGCTCACGCTTGCGAATGGAGAATGCGCCGAAGCCGCGAAGCTCAATACGATCACCCTGTACCAGACCATTGGAAATTTCACCGAGAACGGTATTAACCAGCACTTCCACATCGCGTTGATACAGGTGAGGAAAGCGTTTGGAGAGTTTGGCGATTAATTGAGATTTTGTCATGGTCTTCCTTACGGTGTTGAATAAGGTTAAATACAATAAAACAAATACATATGCATCAGAGGGCGCTAGGTTGCCAGATTAGTAACAGTCCGTCAAGATGCAAACCGGACTTGTTGAGAGATGGAATTCCAACCATCTCCGAGAGTTTCTCAAACACATTATCATAATCGCGTTTGACTTTCATCTCGCGGATGTCGAGATTTTCATCAATTTCTTTCTTTTCTTTGAGCCATGTCATAGCTTCGTCAAACCCACCGATTTCATCTACCAGTTTGGCCTGATGCGCCTGACGACCGGTGAAAACGCGCCCACCATTAGAAATCTTACGGACTTCTTCGATATCCATATCGCGTGAATCAGCAACAATGCCGAGGAAAACTTCGTAGAAATCATCAATCACGGCCTGAATAATTTTGCGCTGTTCCGGAGTAAATTTTTCGGCAAATGACGGTGCTGCCTTATTCGTGCCGGATTTCACGGTAATGGGGTTAATTCCCAGTTTTTCTGCCAGTCTTGTGATCTCTGCGGTTTGCATGATCACACCAATGGAGCCGGTCAGGGTGCTATCCATAGCAAATACACGATCCGCACCCATCGCCGCCATGTATCCGGCAGATGTACACATGGTGCGCATCACGGCAACCACGGGCTTTTTCTCGGAAATATCCTTGAGGCGTTGATAGAGTGCTTCGCCGCCGACTGCTGTGCCGCCCGGCGTATCCAAGGACACGATCAATGCCCGTGCACTGTCATTCTCTTCGACTTTTTTAAGCAGCTTCATCAGGTTGTGGTCATCCACAATTACGCCTTCGATATTCACCCGTGCGATGAAATCGCCAGTCACGGGAGAGATATTTTCTTTGCGCTCAATCAGGATAACCAGAAAGAAGATGATCGCGCCGATCGTCAGCAAGCGCCAGATGGTGAGCTGGCGCTTGAGATGTAGACGTTCGAGAAGAGTATCGCTTGAAATGGCCATGAGAAGTGCTATCGCTTACTTCTCGTCTTTCTTGGCCGCGGTCTTCTTCGGGGCTGCCTTTTTCTTCGGTTTTTCGTCGGTGTCTTTGGCTTCTGCTGCTTCGCTCAGAGCCGCACCGAGAATGTCACCAAGGCTGGCACCGCTATCGGTGGAGCCGTACTCTTTGATCGCTTGTTTGTGTTGCTCGATCTCGAGAGCCTTGATGGACAGAGACACCATGCCGGTTTTCTTATCGACAGACAGAATCTTGGCATCGACGCGGTCACCGATAGCAAAACGCTCTGGGCGTTGCTCTTTGCGCTCGCGGGCGATATCGATTTTCTTGATGAAGCCCTGCGTGTTGTTCTCCATTTCCACCGTCAGGCCGTCTTTGCTGATGTCCTGAATGGTAGAGGTCACGGTAGCGCCTTTGTTTACGCCTTCAGGCATAGCCTGTTCAGCAGGAGCATCGGACAGTTGCTTGATACCGAGGCTGACACGTTCTTTCTCAACGTCAACCAGCAGGATCTTCGCTTCGATTGTATCGCCTTTGTTGAACGCTTTGATGGCTTCTTCGCCACTGCTGCCCCAGGCAATATCGGAATGGTGAACCAGCCCGTCGATCTGACCTTCCAGACCGATAAACAGACCGAATTCCGTAATGTTGCGGATTTCACCGGAGATAACGTCGCCTTCTTTGTATTTATCGGCGAATTTCTGCCAAGGGTTTTCTTCGCATTGCTTGATGCCGAGAGAAATGCGGTGCTTGTCGACATCGACATCCAGTACCATCACTTCGACTTCCTGACCAACCGCTACAATTTTGCTCGGGTGAACGTTTTTCTTAGTCCAGCTCATTTCAGAGACGTGTACCAGACCTTCGATACCGTCAGCCAGCTCAACGAATGCACCGTAATCGGTGATGTTGCTGACGCGGCCGGTAAAGCGGGCACCTTCTTTGTAATCGTTCTCAGCGCCTTCCCACGGATTTTCTTCCAGTTGTTTCATGCCGAGAGAAATACGTTTCGTTTCAGAATCGTATTTGGTCACCATCACTTTCACCGTCTGCCCGATAGAGAAGACTTCGGAAGGATGGCTGATGCGGCGCCATGAAATATCGGTCACGTGCAGCAGGCCGTCAACGCCGCCCATATCAATGAACGCACCGTAATCGGTGATGTTTTTGACGATCCCTTCGAGAATGGCACCCTCGGTAATGTTCTCCAGCAGCTCATCGCGTGCTTCCTGACGGGATTCTTCCAGAATCGCGCGGCGGGATACCACGATATTGCCACGCTTGCGATCCATTTTCAGGATTTGGAACGGCTGAGGCACGTTCATCAGCGGGGTCACGTCGCGGATCGGGCGAATATCCACCTGACTGCCCGGCAGGAACGCTACGGCGCCTTGAATATCAACAGTGAAACCACCTTTGACGCGGCCAAAGATAACGCCTTCCACTTGCTCGCCTTCCTGACACAGCTTCTCCAGACGCTCCCATGCTTCTTCGCGCAGTGCTTTTTCACGGCTAACAACAGCTTCACCCTGACGGTTTTCAATCTTCTCGAGGAAGACTTCTACTTTGTCACCGGCTTTCAACGGCGGGATTTCTCCGGCCTGAGCGAATTCTTTCAGAGGCACGCGACCTTCGGACTTCAGTCCGACATCAATGGTCACAATGTCGTTTTCAATGGTGACGATGCTACCTTCAACCACGGAGCCTTCTACGACATCATTGTCTTTCAGAGACTCTTCGAACAGGGTGGCGAAGTCTTCATCAGGGGTATAATTATCTTGCTTTGCAGCAGCTTGAGCGTTCATGTTAATTCCAATCGTTTATCAAAATCCGCATCCCGAAAGAGGCGGGGTTAGGGTTAATATTAAAACCAAGGTGCATACTCATACCCATAAAATCAAAAAAATCAAGAGCTAGAGTGCAAAAAAGAAGAGATTTTATGCTTGCTTCTTCAGCTAGGCGGCGAGACGGCTGTCTATCAGCTCAACCACTTTTTTGAAAACACTGTTGGCGTCAATGTCCGTTGTATCGAGTTTGACGGCGTCTTCGGCGGCAATCAGCGGCGCGGCATCGCGCTGGCGGTCGCGCTCATCGCGCTCTTTCAGGTCGTCCAGCACAGAGTCGTAAATCACCTCGATTCCTTCGCCCTGAAGCTGACGGTGACGGCGTTTGGCGCGCGCCTCAATCCCGGCGGTCAGGAATAGCTTAAAATCAGCATCCGGGCATACCACCGTGCCGATGTCGCGCCCATCAAGCACGGCTCCGCCGGGGCGCCGCGCAAAATCACGCTGATAAGAGAGCAAAATATCCCTGACTTCCGGGATAGCGGATACGATAGAAGCAGCTTGTCCCACACGTTCCTGCCGTAGGCGTGGATTGTGCAAGTCCTGATCGCTGAGTTGTTTGGCGGCCTGAATAGCCGCGTCTTTATCATGCGGGTCTTTATCAGCATACACCAGTTTCATGCCGACGGCGCGGTACAGGCTACCAGTATCGAGATACGCCATGCCGTAATGGTCTGCCAGCCGTCGTGCCAGCGTGCCTTTGCCGGAAGCGGCGGGTCCGTCAATGGCGATGACTTTCTGTATGGGCGTGCTGATGCTGGTCTGAGCGTGCTGCATAGGCAGAGAAGCACTGACCTGAATCGCGCTGCCACAACCATTCATCAACTCAATGAACCGTGGGAAGCTGGTGGCGATAGCGCGGGTATCGTCCACCATCACAGGTTTGGCGCTGACAGCCCCTAAAATCAGAAAACTCATGGCAATGCGATGGTCAAAATGCGTGCTGACCAATCCGCCGCCGACCACGTTGCCACCGGTGCCGTGAACAGTCAGTGTATCGCCGTCAAGTGAAGTACGCACGCCATTCGCGGCCAGCCCGTCAATAATGGCCTGCAGCCGGTCGCTTTCCTTCACGCGCAGTTCCGCCAGCCCATGCATCACAGTGTCACCGTTGGCGCAGGCGGCTGCAACAGCCAGAATCGGGTATTCATCGATCATTGAAGGGGCGCGCTCAGCGGGTACCTGAATGCCTTTCAATGAGCTGCTGCGCACATGAATATCGGCAACTGGCTCACCGCCTTCCTCCCGTTCGTTATCCAGCGTTATATCCGCCCCCATCTCCTGCAGAGTGGTGAACAGCCCGGTGCGCAACGGATTGGTACCGATGTTGCGAATCGTCAGCTCGGAATCCGGACAAATCAGTGCTGCCACCACAGGAAAAGCGGCGGAGGAGGGGTCGCCGGGTACGGTGATCTCTGAATCTCTGGCTGGTAGTGAAGGCTTGCCGGTGATGCTGATGCGCTCGCCATCCTGCGTAATCGGAATGCCAAAGAAGCGCATCATCCGTTCGGTATGATCGCGAGTCGCGGTGGGTTCGATGACTGTCGTCACTCTCTCAGTATTAAGACCAGCCAGTAAAATAGCGGATTTCACCTGTGCCGATGCCACCGGCAGTTCGTAGGTAATCGCCTTAGTGTTAGTCGTACCTTGCAGCATCAGCGGTAGATACTGACCTTCGCGCGCCGTAATGGATACACCCATCTCGCTAAGTGGTGTAATCACACGTTTCATCGGGCGGCGGCTCAGGCTTTCATCGCCGGTAAACACGCTCATGAACGGGTAGGGTGCGAGCAGTCCCATCATCAGACGTGCGCCGGTGCCGGCATTGCCCATATCCAGTGCCATAGCGGATTCTTTAAACCCGCCGATGCCAACCCCGTGAACGAGCCATTCCCCGGTAGCATGATGTTCAATAATCACGCCCAACTGTTTCAGTGCCGAAGCCGTAGCCAGCACGTCTTCCCCTTCGAGCAGACCATGAATAGATGTCGTACCTTTCACTTGTGACGACAGCATAAGTGCGCGATGTGAGATCGATTTGTCGCCCGGCACGGAAATGCTGCCGGACAACGAAGTGCACGCACGCGATGTGGCAGGAACAGGGTGATGATATGTGTCGTTCGTCATAAGAATGAAGCAGTTAGAAATTATGTGTGTCATTCTCTTAGCAACGAAACGCCGTCAAGTCCACTCTAGGCTTGACA
>JAUIJX010000080.1 GCA_030430795.1 Alphaproteobacteria bacterium
GGACGATTCGTGGAGAAAAAAGGTTTCGATGTGATGCTGCGGGCGCTGGCGATTCTGATGGAACGCGGCTACGATTTCAAGGTAGAGCTGGCCGGGTCAGGCGAGCAGGAGAAAACGCTGAAGCGTCTGGCCAAACAATTGGGGCTGGCAGAGCGCATGCATTTTCCCGGCTGGGTGAAAGAGGCGCAGTCGTTTCTGGAGGAGGTGGATATTTTCTGCCTGCCGTCACTGCATGAGCCGTTCGGAATTGTGCTGCTGGAAGCGATGGCATCGAAGCTGCCGATCGTGACGACCGATACGGAAGGGCCGGTCGAGATCATCACGCACGAAGAGGACGGGCTGATTGTGCCGAAAGGCGATGCGGATGCGATGGCGGATGCGCTGGCGCGGCTGCTGGAGAATGAAGATTACGCGCGCGGGCTGGCCAGTCAGGCGTTGCACCGCGCCAGAACCGGCTATGAGATGGATCGGATTTGCGCGCATATGACATCGGTGCTGGACGGGATCGTCAGTCATTATCAACCCTATGCTGCCGCGTCGTGAGGAGATAACCATGCCTGCCATTTCGCTGACAGATCGTGCTATCCTCGCTATTGGGGGTGACGATGCACGCAGTTTTCTGCAATCGCTGCTGACCTGCAATGTCGATCAGGTGACGGAGCAGCATGCCACGTACGGGGCGCTGCTGTCGGCGCAGGGGAAATTCCAGTACGATTTCTTTCTGTTTGAACACGCTGGGCAGTTGATGTTCGATTTGCAGGCTGAGAGCCTTGAAGCGTTTAGTAAGGTGCTGGCGATGTATAAGCTGCGGGCGGCGGTGACGATGGAGGCAAAGCCGGAGATGATGTCGGTGGCGTTGCCCGGAGGTGAGGCGCTGGCATTGTTTGACATGCCTGAAGAGCGCGGCGCTGTGCGGATGACGGACGATGTGTGCGTCATGGTGGATCCGCGCCATACCGGGATAGGCGTGCGATTGATTGGTGAGCGTGGGTATGTCGAGGGCATGCTGGAGCGGATGGCGCTGGAGGTGGCGCCGCTTGAACACTACCACCGTCACCGGCTGAGTCTGGGCATTCCCGAGGGGACGCATGATGCGGTGGTGGGGCGCACGATCCTGCTGGAAAACGGCTATGACCAACTCGGTGCAGTGGATTTCACCAAGGGTTGCTATATCGGGCAGGAGGTGACGGCGCGCTCCAAACATCGCGGGCAACTGAGGAAATATCTCTATCAGGTGGAGGCGGACGAGCCGTTGCCTGAGCCGGGGACGGATGTGCTGGCCGCCGATGGCCGGGTGATCGGCAGTATGCGCTCCAGTGTTGGAACTATCGGGATGGCGCTGATCCGCGACGATATGTTGATGGACAATACCGATGGCATCACCACGGGTGGTGTGGCGATCCGACTGCAAACGCCGTGGTGGCGCGAGGCCGCATAAGTCAAGGCAAAAATGTCGTTTTTAGCCATTGAAACCGGGCAGACAATCACCATATACTAAAGGTGTAAGGATCATTTATGGCTACAAAAGACGATATCAGGTTAATGGTGGAAGCGAATCCCTTCGACGAGAAGGCGGACGAACATCAGGGATATCTGGAAGGCAAACTGCTGGTCGCGACCCCACAAGTGATGGGTGACGTGTTTCAACAATCGGTGATTTACCTGTTCGCGCACAACAATCATGGTGCGATGGGGGTGATTATCAACAAGCCGCTGGAGATGATCCATTACGCCACGCTGTTTCAACAGCTGGGGATTGAGATTTCCACCCGTATGGATGATTTGATGGTGTATCACGGCGGTCCGGTCGAGGAAGGCCGCGGGTTCGTGCTGCACAGTACCGATTACAGTACCGACGATACGATGGTGAGTGACAACCAGATCGCGATTACCGCCAGCACTAAAGTGCTGCGCGATATCGGGCAGGGGGTTGGACCGCGCCAGCGCCTGCTGACGATTGGTTATGCCGGATGGGCGCCAGGTCAGCTGGAAGCCGAGATTGAGGCCAATAGCTGGATCACAGTGCCAGCGACGCCGGAACTGGTGTTCGGCACGGATGATGATTTCAAATGGATGCTGGCAGCGAAATCGCTCGGTGTCGATATGGGACGTTTCTCAAGCTCTGTCGGCCACGCATAACTTTTTCATGCTATATTTTTATCGCAGATACTCACAGGCGAGTTGTGTCTGCCTTTGTTAAGAATAATTATCATTTGCAATTAGAGGGGGTGTGTGATAGTATATAATTATTGAATAATGGAAAATGATAGATAATAACAATGAATGCATATCTCAAGACCCTGACTTACAGTATGATGCACATGACAGTGGCGATTGCCGTGGCCTATGCGCTGAGCGGTAGCTGGGTGATTGCCCTCGGTATCGGGATCACAGAGCCGCTGGTGCAGACGGTTTTCTATCATATTCACGAAACCGTCTGGAAGCGTGCAGGGAATGACAGGCCGCATATCGACGGCAACCCGGCAGCAATGCCATCATAAAACTGTAAAAATTCGTTGCGTTTCTGCCGTATTGCGCTACAAAGGCGCTCTGTGAAACTTGCGGTGACTTTGTTTAGCTGATGGCGGACACTCCTTTTGCCTTTCAGGACATTATCCTGACCTTGCAACGCTACTGGGCGGAGCAGGGCTGTGTGATCCTGCAACCCTACGATATGGAAGTGGGTGCGGGCACCTTTCACCCGGCGACAACGCTGCGGGCGCTGGGGCCGGATCACTGGAATGTCGCCTATGTGCAGCCGTCTCGTCGTCCGAAAGACGGGCGCTACGGCGAAAACCCCAACCGCTTGCAGCATTACTACCAGTATCAGGTGATCCTGAAACCATCGCCGGATAACATTCAACAGCTTTATCTCGACAGTCTGGTGGCGCTCGGTATCGACCCGATGGAGCATGATATCCGCTTCGTGGAAGATGACTGGGAAAGCCCGACGCTTGGTGCGTGGGGGCTGGGCTGGGAAGTCTGGTGTGATGGCATGGAAGTCACGCAATTTACCTATTTCCAGCAGGTCGGTGGGTTTGAGTGCAAGCCGGTTTCCGGCGAATTGACTTACGGGCTGGAGCGACTGGCGATGTATATTCAGGGCGTGGAAAATGTCTACGACCTGGTGTGGAACGCGGTGCCGGAAGGTTCCGAGGTTCCGCAACTGACTTACGGCGATGTGTTCCATCAGAACGAAGTGCAGTTCTCGGCCTATAATCTGGAGCATGCGGATACCGAGATGTTGTTGCGTCATTTTGAGGATGCGGAGAAGGAATGCCAGTCACTGCTTGAGAAAAATGTGCCACTGCCAGCGTATGACCAATGTATGAAAGCATCGCATCTGTTTAACCTGCTGGATGCGCGCGGGGTGATCGGTGTGACTGAGCGCGCCGCTTACATTGCGCGGGTGCGGGCACTGGCTAAGGGTTGCTGTGAGGGCTGGCTGGCCGCGCAGACCCCGGATGCGGAAAGCGAGGCGGCGTAATGCAGATGACGTTGTTTAAATCCAAAATCCACCGGGCGACGGTGACGGAAGCCGATCTGCATTATCAGGGCTCAATCGGGATCGACCGCGATCTGATCGATGCGGCGGGCATGATACCGTATGAGCAGGTGGATGTGCTGAACATTAATAACGGTGAGCGTTTCACGACCTATGTCATTGAGATGCCGCGCGGCAGCGGTGCCATCACCATCAACGGTGCGGCGGCGCGTCTGGCGCAGAAGGGCGATATGGTGATTATTATTTCCTACGCCTCGATGTCGGAAGAGGAAGCCAAGACATGGCAGCCGACGGTGGTCTATGCCGATGCCGATAACAAGCCGAAACGCGCGTCATGACCGATCTGTTGTTTGAATTATTTTCCGAGGAAATCCCGGCGCGCATGCAGGCGCAGGCCAGTGAGGAACTGGTGAAGCGGCTGACGGCGGCGCTGGATGAGAACCGCTTGGAATATGGTGAGATCACGCCGTTTGTTACGCCACGTCGTCTGGCGGTGAAGGTGTCCGATATGGCCGATACACAGCCCGACCGCGAGGTAGAGCGCAAGGGGCCGAAGGTGAATGCGCCGGAAGGGGCGATCAGCGGATTCTGTCGCTCCGTCGGTATGGAGGTCGGCGATCTGGAAGTGCGCAGCAAGGGTGACGACGAATTTTATTTCGCGGTGATCCGTGAGAAAGGTAAGTCCGCTGCAGTGGCGCTTAAGGATATTCTGGAAGCGCTGCTGGCCGATTTCCCGTGGCCGAAATCGCAACGCTGGGGTGATTACGGCATGCATTGGGTGCGTCCATTGCGCAATATCATGTGCCTGTTTGGTGACGAGGTGGTGCCGGTGCAGTTCGGTCATCTATCGGCTAATAACATTACCTTCGGGCATCGTTTTCTTGCTCCCGATCCGATCGTGATCGATCTGCCGAAGAACTATGAATCCAAACTGGAAGCCGCGCATGTGGTGGCCTGTGCAGACAAGCGTCGCGATGCGATTGCCGAGCAGGCGGCAGCGGCGGCATTGAAGCAGGGTATCAGCATCAAGCCGGATGACGGGCTGCTGGCGGAAGTTAACGGGCTGGTGGAATGGCCGACCTGTCTGATCGGTCAGTTCGAAGAAGATTTTCTGGCATTACCGCCGGAAGTGCTGATTCTGGAAATGAAGCATCACCAGAAATATTTCGCGTGTCTGGATGGCGAGTCGAAACTGTCGCGCTACTTCCTGCTGGTCTCCAACATGGTGGCGAAGGACGATGGCGCGAAGATCGTCCACGGGAATCAGCGCGTGTTGCGTGCACGGCTGGAAGACGGGCGGTTCTACTGGGAGCAGGATAAGCACAAGCCGCTGGAAGCATGGCGACCGGCTTTGGAGAAAATGATTTTCCACGCCAAGCTTGGCTCGGTGGCGGAGAAGGCTGACCGCATTGCATCGCTGGCGGCGTTTCTGGCGATTTACGTGCCGCATGCCAATCTGGAAAAAGCCGGACGGGTGGCCAAGCTCTGCAAGAGTGATCTGGTGTCCGGTATGGTGGGCGAATTTCCCGAACTGCAAGGGGTGATGGGGCGTTATTACGCGCTTGAGCAGGGTGAGGAAGCCGATGTCGCCGATGCAATCCGTGATCATTACAAGCCTGCCGGAGCGGAGGACGATGTGCCGAATCAGCCGCTTGGGATTACGGTGGCGTTGGCCGATAAGCTTGATAGTCTGGTGGGGCTGTTTGCCGCCGGTGAAAAACCGACCGGATCGAAAGACCCGTTCGCACTGCGCCGCGCGGCGCTCGGCATTATCCGCATTATTTTCGACAACCAGTTGCGCCTGCCACTGAAGCTGGCGATTGAGAATGCGATGAGTAAATATCCGTCCAGCCTGTTCAAAGGGCAGGACAAAGATGCGCTGGTGCAGGAACTGCTCGGCTTCTTCTCTGATCGTATCAAGGTGTTGTTGAAGGAAGACGGTGTGCGTCATGATTTGATCGAGGCGGTGTTCGACGGCGGCAGCGAGGATGACATCGTGCGGCTGGTGGCGCGGGTGCGGGCACTGGAAGCATTCCTTGTGACCGATGACGGCGCCAATCTGCTGGCAGCCTATACGCGCGCCGGGAATATCGTGGCGAAGGAAGAGAAGAAAGATAACGTGGCGTACGATAAAGAGCGCCCGGATGCAGATCTGTTGATTGAAGATCCGGAGAAGGAATTGTTCGAGGTGGTCGAGCGCTTGTGGGATGAGCTGGATACATTAATCGGCAATGAAGACGACGATGCGACGATGAAGGCGCTGGTTAGTCTGCGCGCGCCGGTGGATACGTTCTTTGAGGAAGTGACGGTCAATGCGGAGGATGCGGATACGCGGCGCAACCGGCTGAGAATGCTGGCCAATGTGCGGACGCTGATGAACCGCGTGGCGAATTTCAAAATGATTGAAGGTTAACCGATTTTCGTGTATCTGCCGGGCATGCGGCAAGCGCACAAAGAAGAAGGAGCAGGGGCATGAACACAAGCACAGCCATCGACATGGAGAGAGCTCTCGATATGAAGTTTGTTTATACGTTTGGTGACGGGGAAGCGGAAGGCGCTGCCGAGATGCGTGAATTGCTGGGAGGCAAGGGCGCGAATCTGGCAGAGATGAGTTCACTCGGACTGCCGGTGCCGCCGGGATTCACCATTACGACAGAAGTCTGTACCGCGTTTTATGTCAATGACCGTCAGTATCCCGATGGGCTGCGTGAGCAGGTGCAGGCGGCGCTGGAAGTGATTGAAGCGAAAGTCGGTTACCAGTTTGGCAATGCCGAGAATCCGCTGCTGGTATCGGTGCGCTCCGGTGCACGTGCCTCCATGCCGGGGATGATGGATACGGTGCTGAATCTCGGTCTGAATGACGAGACGGTGAAAGGGCTGGCGGCGAAAAGTCAGAACCCGCGTTTCGCGTATGATTCTTACCGCCGTTTTATCCAGATGTATTCCGATGTGGTGCTGGAAGTGGATCACTATCATTTCGAGGAAATGCTGGAAGAGCTGAAACGTGACCGCGAGGTGATGCTGGATACCGAGCTGAGTGCGGACGATCTGAAAGAGCTGGTGGAACAATTCAAGGCGAAAGTCGCCAGTGCGACCGGCAAACCGTTTCCGCAGGATGTGCATGAGCAATTATGGGGTGCGGTGGGTGCCGTGTTTACCTCATGGATGAACCCGCGTGCGATTACCTACCGTAACCTGCATAACATTCCGGCGGAATGGGGAACGGCGGTGAATGTGCAGTCGATGGTGTTCGGGAATATGGGCGATGATTGCGCGACCGGCGTGGCGTTCACGCGTAACCCGTCAACCGGTGAGAATGCGTATTATGGTGAGTATCTCGTCAATGCGCAGGGTGAAGATGTGGTGGCGGGGATTCGTACGCCGCAGCCGCTGACCATTGCCGGGAAAGAAACCGGTGGCGATCTGCCGTCGATGGAAGAAGTGATGCCGGATGTGTTCAGCCAGCTGACCGATGTGTTCGAGAAGCTGGAGAAACATTACCGCGACATGCAGGATATCGAGTTCACGGTGCAGAGCGGCAAATTATGGATGCTGCAGACCCGCAACGGTAAACGCACGGCGGCAGCGAGTGTGAAAATTGCTGTCGATATGGTCAAGGAAGGGTTGATCACCAAAGAAGAGGCGATCAAGCGGGTAGACCCGCTGGCGCTCGATCAATTGCTGCACCCGACGCTCGATCCGAATGCCGAGAAGACGCTGATTACGCGCGGCCTGCCTGCCTCTCCGGGGGCAGCGTCCGGGACCATCGTGTTCTCCGCCGAGCGCGCGGAAGAACTGACCAAGATCGGTGACAAGGTGGTGCTGGTGCGCATTGAAACCAGCCCGGAAGATATTCACGGCATGCATGTGTCGCAGGGGATTCTGACCGCACGCGGTGGGATGACCTCGCACGCGGCGGTGGTGGCGCGCGGTATGGGTAAGCCATGCGTGTCCGGCGCCGGAGAGATTCAGATTAATTATAACGACAACACCATGAAGGCCGGTGGGCAGGTGTTGAAAGAAGGCGACGTGATCACCATCAACGGTTCGAACGGTGAAGTGATGCTGGGTGAAGTGCCGACGATTCAGCCGAACCTGTCCGGTGATTTTGCCGAGTTGATGACATGG
>JAUIJX010000081.1 GCA_030430795.1 Alphaproteobacteria bacterium
GCCACCCCTCCGTGGGAGGCCCATCCGCATAATTAACTAATGCGGGGAGCCTTTAGCTACTGTATAACGCATAGCATGTCAACGCGCAAAAATGGATGAGTCGGTGCATTCGCATCTCCACCACAGCCATTCTCACGTACACGGAGCCGAGCTGAATGCCGCCTCCATGAAACGTGTCACCTTGGTGGCCGTTTGCATCGCATTGTTTCTGGTCTCTCTGAAGCTGGGCGGCTGGCTGCTGACCGACTCACTCAGCATGCTCTCCTCGCTGGTGGACTCTTCCTTTGACGTGCTGACCTCACTGGTTAATTTCTTCGCCATCCGCTATGCGCTCAAACCCGCCGACAATGAGCACCGCTTTGGCCATAACAGTATCGAGGACATCGCCG
Organism: Alphaproteobacteria bacterium; assembly: GCA_030430795.1. GTDB lineage: Bacteria > Pseudomonadota > Alphaproteobacteria > Rickettsiales > UBA998 > JAUIJX01. The sequence goes on from JAUIJX010000081.1 coordinate 390, forward strand.
GCTTCGCGCAGTTTGCCTTCATTTCCGGCTCCATGCTGTTCATCATCGTCGAATCCATCCAGCGGCTGGCCTCCCCGGCCCCGATTGCCGCGCCGGAGACCGGCATCGGCATCATGACCATCTCCATCGTCATGACCACCATACTGGTGCTCTACCAGCGCCGTGTGCATAAACAAACCGGCTCCCTGATCGTTCATGCCGATTCGCTACACTATCTCGGCGATTTGCTGATGAATGCCAGCATCATCGTCTCGCTGCTGCTGACTTCGCATATCGGCTGGTTATGGATTGATCCGGCATTGGCCATCATCATCGCCGTCTATGTGCTGTGGCATGCCTCCGAGATCGGCATGACCGCATACCGGCACCTGATGGATCAGGAAATGCCGGATGAGGAAAAAGCCATTATCGAGGACATTGTTAACAAAACAGAGGGCGTTCACGGCTTTCATGCGCTGAAAACCCGTTATTCCGGCACCAAGGCCTTCATCCAGATGCATGTGGATATTGACGGCAGCCTGACCTTGCACGATGCGCATAAAATAGCAGATAGGTTGGAAAAAAATCTTCTGGAAGGTTTCCCCGGCGCCGATGTCATTATCCACGAAGACCCGTACGAGGTAAAATAATCAAAGAACCTTCCCCGCGTGTTCTTGCGTTTTCACGCGCACGCAAGGTAGCGGGAAAGTCGCAGAACAACGAGAAAAAAACCTCACGATCTTGCGTTTTCACGCGAACGCAGGTAAGCGTGAAAGTCGCAGAACAACAAAGGCATAAAACTCCCCGCTATGACCAAAAAGAAATTTCGTAAAAAAGGTGCCGCCGCCGGTAAAGACGGTCAGCACGGCACGTACTGGATGTACGGGCTGCACGCCTGTGTCGCCGCCCTCGACAACCCGGAGCGCGAGGTGCTGCGCATCGCCGCCGTGCCGGACATCGCCGAACAACTGGTGCTGATTGAAGGGCGCCCGCAGGTGGAGGTGGTCGATACGCTGGCCATCGCCGACCGGGTGCCGCCGGACGCCGTGCATCAGGGGCTGGCAGTGCAGGTCAAACCGCTGACGCCGTACAGCATTGAAGACATCGCCCATGATGACCGGCCAATCGTTTTCCTCGATCAGGTCACCGACCCGCATAATGTCGGCGCTATCCTGCGCTCTGCCGCCGCGTTTGACGCTGCCGGCGTTGTCATTACCAAAGACCACGCGCCCAAAGAAGGGGCCGTAATGGCCAAATCCGCCTCCGGCGGGCTGGATCTGGTGCCGCTGGTGCAGGTGATCAACCTCGCCAAGGCCATGGACCTGACCAAAGAGGCCGGTTACTGGATCGCCGGAATGGACGGCGGTGCCGACAAACAATTGCACGAAGCCGGGCTTGGCCGTAAAACGGCACTGGTCATGGGAGCGGAAGGCAAAGGCATGCGCCGCCTCACCGAAGAACGTTGCGATCTGCTGGTAAAATTACCGATCCACGAACAAATGGAGAGCCTCAACGTCTCCAACGCCGCGGCTATTGCCCTCTATGAGCTAAGCCGCGCCGCTTAACTGACGGCTTTTAAGGTATCTTCCTGACCGTCATGCGGATCGCGATTGGTGATGGTCGTCAGGTTCTCCGCTGGCTTCCCTGCCGATTTCACCACCTCATCATAGGCCGGAATGTTATGCAGTTGCGCCAGCGCATCGGCAAATGCCACCGCCTCTTCGAGCGGCACAATACTGAGCGTTTTGTCCGTACGTGGCAGCGCCAGCGCAGACCCTTCCGCATGGAACGGATCATGCCCGACCACCTCAACGCCCTTGTCCAGCAGCTTGGATGCCACCATCAGCGCCGGTGATTCACGCAAATCATCGACATGTTCTTTGAAAGCGCAGCCGAGAATCGCCACTTTTTTCGGCTGGTGCTGCATGATGCGCGCCACGCCCTGATCGATCTGTTCTTCATTGCTCGGCAGCACGCCAGCCACCATCGGCAGGCTCACACCATGCTGCTTCGCCAGCGCCAGCAATCCACGCGTGTCTTTCGGCAGGCAGGAGCCGCCAAACGCAAAACCCGGCCGCAGGTAATACGGCGAGATGTTGAGTTGGTCATCGGCCAGGAAAATCTCAGTCGTCTCTTCCGGATTGCCGCCAAACGCCTGCACCGTCCGGCCAATTTCATTGGCATAGGTTACCTTAATGGCATGCCAGGTATTATCGACATATTTGGCAAACTCGGCAGATTCCACGGATACTTTAACGCGCTTGCCTTCGACATCTTTGTAGAGCGCCGCAATCGCATCCGCCACATCCGGCGCATCCGCACCAATCACCACCCGCCCGGTGGAGAAGAAATCCTTGATTGCTTTGCCTTCACGCAGAAACTCCGGGTTGGAACCGATATGGAACCCTTCCCCAATCGCTTTCCCGGAATGCTCGGCAATAATACGGCCAATGCGCCCGCGCATCGTCCCCGGCGGCACGGTTGAGCGCACCACGATAACCGGCTGGTGCGCCGCATTCTTGATGGTCTCGCCAATGGTTTTGGCCACGTTATCGAGTTGTGACAGGTCAGGAATCCCGGTCTCTTCCGGCGTCGGCGTCCCCACCGCAATCATGATAATACTGGAATGCAGGATCGCATGCGACGCATCGGCGGTCACGCGGAACGTATCCGTCCCAATGGTCTCTTTCACCAGCTCGTCCACGCCCGGTTCGGTAAATGGCGCTTCCCCGCGTGCAAACGATGCCACACGCTCAGGGTTTACATCCACCCCAATAACCTGAAAGCCCTGCTTGGCAAAACACAACCCGGAAACAGTGCCGACCGGCCCCATACCCAGCATACATACATCATATTGCGTCGTCACTTAATCCTCCTGATTCGTCGAGGCAGACATCTACTGCATGCCCCAATAAAGGTAAAGGCCAAAATTAACCTATATTAATATTCCTTCATAGCTGGTACGCCGCCGGCCATTCGATAATTCCCGTCACCAGCATCACGATAAATAGCATCACGCTGATATAGAACCCATTGATATACGCCGCCATATTGCGTCTGAACCGGTTGCTCATCACATCGTCGCCGCCGCGTTGACCCCGCCGGTTTGCCCAACGCTGCTTCGGCAGGTGAAACATGATATAGACCTTGATCATCGCGGAAATCAGCTGGTTGGCATAGAGCAGGATCGGATAGGAAATCCGAATCCGATCCGAATAAAAGAACAGATTGATCGACATCAGAAAACGCGTCAGTGCCACCCACAACAAGTAGGTGAGGAAAAACAATGGATTAACCAGCAACGAGATAATCACCGCCGTACTAAAACCCGACAACACCGTCCAGATGGAAATCCGCTGATCGATCAGGCACCACCAAATAAACGGCGGCACACGACCCGGCCCCAGCGCAATCGCACGCGTACCGTTCCGCAGCATGTTACCCGACCAGCGCAGCAAATTATCACGCATACGGATAATGCCCCGCCCTTCAATATGCTCAATGGTATAGACCATCGCATCCGGCACATAGGTCATCTTCCCGCCTTCGCGCAGAATGCTGTACCATGTGCTTTTGTCGTCGCCGGACAGAAAACGGAAATTCCCCCACAACCAGTGCTCCAGCTCATCCGCCTCGACATTGCGGATAAAGCTGCGGCGGATCACGCATTTTGCCCGGTAAGCCGACATCCGCCCGGTCAGCGTCAACACCCGGTCGGACAACGCATGCGACTGCATCCACATCCGGCGCTGGGCAAACCGCATCGTCAGCCATTTCTGTACCCATACAGGGCCTTCCACCACGGCGTCCTCATCGGTTGTCAGAGCCATCAATTCCGGATCAGCGCCAAAAATCGACAAGGTTTTTTGCAATGCGCCTTCCGCCAGAATACTGTCGCCATCCATCAGGTAAGCAATGTCATCTTCCCCCACGCCGCGACGAGACAAGGCACGCAGGATCACCCCGATCGCCATACGCTTGCCCGGCTGGTTCTGCTGCACCAGCACCACTTCCAGCGGCACATCCTTCTGTCGCCGCATCCACTGATGAATAACCTCCTGATCTTCATAGGCACCAAACCCAATCCACAGTGTCCCGGTCAGTTTCTCGCGGTTCAGCTCGCGTACCAACGCATCCAGATAGAGATAGGTTGTCTTTTCTTTCTCATGAAACGTCGTCATCAGGAAATGAATATGCGTCGGACGCCACCCACTCTTCCATGCATGGTCGGCATTCCGCCGCATACGCGGAAAATAGATACGCCCGAAGAGAAACGCCCGGGATATATTGACCAGCCACCAGCTGTAGCGCCACGTTCCAAGTGCTCCGATAAACAAAATGGCATTGTAGCTGTAGACATCGACCAGACGATTAGGAATCAGCTGGCTCAGCAACACCCACACCAGAATATAGAGATAGATCGCCGCCAGACCGAGCAAGTCGAAATGAAAAGGTTTATGTGTGACAACAGGAGCATCCTGCGACATATGTGCCTCCGAACGCATCGGTCCGCCCGGGGCTTATCTGCCGAACAGCGGCTTGTTGAAGACGACGACAGCGGCACTTCCCGGCACGATCCGGTTAATGATCTCCTCATCTTCATCGGCTCTTGGCGTCATCCGAATCAGTACATCGCGGGACAATCCAACCTGATCCAGCGTAACGCGACCATCCTTCTTACTAATGAGTTGCGACGCATAATCCACGTCTTCCACCACATAGCGCATCGTTTCGTTGTGGGATGGGAAATGCACCTTGGCTTCGTCACCCACCGCGACAGATAATGCCTCTTCCCGCGTCAGATACGCTTCCACATAGCGCGGCTCATTATGCTGGAAGATCGCCACCGGGTCCCCGTAACGCACCGATGCACCTTCCGGAGCCAGATAGCTAACAATCTGCCCGGCGGCCGGTGCTTTGATGTCCAGACGTTCACGTTGCTGGCGCAGCAGTGAATATTCACCCTCGGCATAACTCAGACTGGTCGTTCTGCCGGACATGCCGTTGAGTTTCTGTAACGCATCATTATAGCGTGACTGCGCCTCGTAATAATCAGCCTCCGCCCGTTCCATTTCCAGTCGGGTGGTCAACCCGCGACGCATCATATCGCGCTGACGCTTCAGTGTATTGGACACCACATTCAACGCACTTCGGCGCGACTGCACTGTCGCACGTGCGGACTTCATTTCTTCTGTTTCATTACGGCTGGCATCACCACCGACAGCGGTATTGGACAGCGCCTCTTCCAGACGCAGACCTGCCAGTTCAATATCCTGTTCCAGTTCCGGATCGATAAAGCTGATCAACAACGTATCCTTGTCAACGACCTCACGCTCAGCCGTATGTTCTGCTTTCACATTCCCGGTCGCCGGTGCCAGGATGATATCCGTTGGCGCAGCCATAGCGGCGGTACGCACCTTCACCTGGAAGAAGTTCGTGTAGAACACCATCAGCACGGCGATGGTAAAAACCACCCCGGCTGCGACATACATAGCCGCACCGATACTCCGGCGACGCTCCTGCCGCTCGATATCTTCCGGCGTCAGCGGCGTATCCGGTTTCAGGGAAGCCGGGGTCACCGGCACATCCATCCGACGGATCATTCCGTCGATCGAGTCCATCTCGCCGCGCACCAGCCCGGCGACAAATGATTCCAGAATTTCACGACGGCGCGGGCCAACATCGTAGAACTCACCGGCCAGCGTTCCGGCCTCATTATCCCGAACCATCACCTTGGCCGGCACCGTAAACGACACCTCAAATCCCTGATACGGCACCACCAGCGTAATATCCAGTTGATCACCTTCAACGAGATTCCCTTGATAATCCGCCACCTTAAAGTCAATGATACTCCAGTTGATCGTATCGTAAGGCGTTCCCTCGATAACTACTTTGATAGGCGCATTGACGCGAAACTGCCGTCGTTGGCTCGGTACTACATGCTTGATCTGTCCAGTCATAATGCTCGCCGGTTATAGTGTTACATTTTTTTGTTCAAATTACAGGAGATCTGTAAATATCCACTTAAGCAATACTTACAAAACACTTAAGCTAATGGGTAATACCCCTCCCCGCCCAAAACACAATAGCTTTTTGCCATATCAGCATGCGTCTGAAGCGGTGGATTTATTAATAGATTATTAACAAAAAATCAAGTGCCAATGTATAGATAATGTTACACGGAAACAAAAACACAATATATAGTGGCCAGGGTACTTTTTAATGTTTTTTTAAATTTTCCCATGTTACTATAATCATTGGTGCAGTGGCATCAAAGTTAACAGGTAGTTGACTGGTAGGTAGAATTGGAACTCTTGTCTTTAGCAAGCTCGCAAGTAGCAGGCATTGCGCGAAGTAATCTTTCGAAAGCAAACAATGGCGCTACATTGTCTGTTTCCCGATTGTCTTCGGGGAACCGTTTGGTGCGTGCTGCTGACGACGTTGCTGCCCTTTCCATCTCCACCTCCCTCAAATCTGCCGTCACTACTCTGAGACAATCCCTGAATAATGCACTACAGGCAGGAAGTTACCTGCAGGTAGCGGACGCGGCGCTGGCCAATATCGACGATATGCTGCAACGTATGGCCGCACTGAGTGTTCAGTCGGGCAGCGGCACGCTGACGTCGACCGAGCGGGGCTTTCTCAATCAGGAATTCCGTAATCTCTACGACGAAATCGACCGCATAGCTGAGAACACCAATTTCAATGGGCTGGCGGTATTGCAGCAGGAATATGGCGACCTGTTGCAGGGTGTCAGCGTTGTCAACGAAGTGGCAGAAGCATCCTATGGCACACTGACATTCAACGGCAATGTCGGTGCCGGCCAGACAATCATCCTAAACCAGGTTACCCTCACCGAGGGAATCGATTTCAATCGAGCCGGCACCGTCAACCAAACCGTCCAGAACCTTGCTGACGCCTTAAACAGTCACAGCAGTCTGCGCATACAACAAGCCAACTACACGGCTATTGGCAACACCCTGCAAATCACGCACAAGGCAGCTGGGGCTTATGGCGATATCTACACCATCGACGAGCAGACCTCATCGGCACGCCTCAACTATTCTACCTTCGGACAGAATGTCCTGGGCGGCACGGATCGCTACACCCTGCTGGGCGGGGTCGACGGCACCACCTATATGGGTAGTGTCACCGCATCGGGCAGCAGCGCCAACAGTCTGATCACTGGTCAGAATCAAACGCTTTCTACCGCTACCTACTTCTTTGATTCCGCCACCAACGTCTCTGACGGAGACTTCTTTCGG
>JAUIJX010000082.1 GCA_030430795.1 Alphaproteobacteria bacterium
ACTGACTCGTTGCATCAGTCCTTCGATATTTGATCTTGCTGCTTCAAGGCTCATGTCTGTCCGCTATGCGTCCTTTGTTACTATCACTATGAATAGTATAGCATTTCCATGCGTTAGAAGTATGACAATTCGATGAACAATACTGCCAACAAATTCTATATTTTACAATATATTGGCTATTGAATGCGGATATTAGGCGTTAACAAAACGTTATTTCTTACTTTGTTCACGATTTCGTTTTTAGTGTGATTAATGACCACATAACGTTGCGGATTTGCCGGGTGTGTTCCGGTCAGAAACGCGCCGCGCGGGTCTGCCACACTCATATGACGCCAGAGGTCTCCGGCCTTGGCAATGTCGTAGCCTGCCAGCGCCATCACATATAGGCCGACATAATCCGCCTCATTCTCAAAATCAGGAGAAAAGGCCCGGCTGCCCCCCTGCGCCCCTAATTTACTGAATTGTCCGCCAGTTTTGGCGATAGCATCAACCGCTGCGCCCAGCAACATCCCGGCCATGATATTCTGCTTCTTGGCGTCGATATGTCCCATGATGTTATGCGCATATTCGTGGCTCAGCACCATGCCAAGCATGTCGTCATCCTGCGCGAAACGCATCATCTGTGCGGTGACATAGATCCCCTTACCGTCCGCATAGGCATTCAGATTATCATCCTTGCGCAGAGCAAAGCTGTAGGTACAGGATTTCGGGTCACGCCCCATATTACGGCAAAGATTTTGCCCTGCCTGGGTAATGCGAGTGGCATGTGCTTTCAGGCGATTGCTCATATTCTGCAGTTCTGCCTGCGTGAAAGGCGTTTTGCGAATGCGCTCCCCCTGCTCAATCAGCTGCTTTTGTACTGCGGTTTCCATCTGGATATCCTGCTGCGTGTATTGCGGCGCCTGTGTCACAGGCTTGGCGCAGGCCGCGAGCAAGAAGATGAGGCTACAGACTAGGATGTTACGGGCCATAACACTCTCTGTTTGTTGGTTATTCCGTTGGTTCCTGCGAAGGTGCCGACTCTTCTTTTTCTTCTTTGGCGGCTTTCTCTTCCTCATCGTCTTTGCGCGGCTCGCATTTCACGATACCCACATCATAGTACCGATGCTCCAGATTGGAGATGGAAGCATTATCCGAGAACAGCCAGCCAGCAAACAGGCGTTTTGCGCCTTCTATCGGGTGGTTTTCATAGATTTCCAGTAAGGCGGCGAAGCGTTCACCACTTTTACTCACCACGCAGCGTTTTGCCAGAATCTCTAAGGTTTTATAGACCACTACTGAACCGACGTCGACTTTCATCAGTTCCGGTTGCGCGGTGATTTTATCAATGACGCGGAGAGTAGCGACTGTGTCTTTGCTGCCTTTCTGTTGCGTGATCGCATCTGCCGCCGTTGCATCCCATGCAACGACCAGCCCGATACACAGGACAGTCAGAAAAAGGAAGCGCAGGCCATTAGAAACCGATGGAAAGCTCATCATCTTCATCGTTTGCAGGCGCCGCCTGAACATTAGGAGCCGCTGTTTCCGCCGGTGTGTCTTCCTTATCAACACCACCGCCGCTAAATACAAATTTGCCGATCAGTTCTTCCAGACTTACAGAGGACTGCGTAAACTCAATTGAGCCACCATCTTTCAGCATGGCATCATCTGCCCCCGGCTCTACGGCTACGAATTTGCTACCCAGCAATCCGTCACCAATAATCGCCGCCGTAGAATCAGCCGGAATGGCCACGGATTCTTTGATAATCATTGATAATACTGCCTGATAGCGCTTTTCATCCAACCCCATGGATTTCACCACACCGATTTTTACACCACCCAGACGTACGTCACTCCCGATCTCAATGCCGGAAACGTTTTCAAACATTGCGCTGACTTCGTAGCCATCGCTCACTGCGCTGATATTACGCCCTTTGTAAGCCGAATACAGGAACCCAGCAGCGATAATCAACACCACTGCCCCCATAACCGTCTCAATCAGATTACGATTCATTCTTTTTTCCTCTATGCTTTATCCGGCGACCACGCCTGATAATCCGATGATGAGGCGTCGCGTGACGCTCCTCTTTTAATATGCCCTGGCGGCACATATGCACCCGCCGTCCCCGTCAGGTTCGGCATATGTTCCTTCTGCCAGTCATAACGCTTGATACCCATTTCGTCCGGCAGCTTATCCGTCGTGTAATGCAGCCATGCATGCCACAAGGCAGGCACTTTTGACGGCTCCGGGATTCCCTTGTAAATCACCCAGCGCTTCAGGTGTTGACCCTGTTTGGCACTGCGGTGCCGAAAATAACGGTTACCAAATTCATCCTGACCGACATATTTGCCGAACAGTAAGGTATGAATTCGCGTTCCAATGGTTGCTGACATCACCAGACTCCTTTATGCAGTGCCATCTTAATCAGTTTTTGTGAAGAATCCAGCCTTAGCTTGCCTGATTATCAGATTTTAGGCTATCCCTGCGACAGGCTGCCTGATCATTGCAACAGGTTATTTATCCCGGCGCTTCATCAGGAAGGTCAGGCCGATATAATCCGCTATTATCAGGAACAAAGCGATAAGAGCAGCCAATTCCCAGTCATCCGTAACATTATAGACGATCATCCCTATAGCCAGTGAGGCAACGACAGACATCCCCATCAGGAGGGGGAGTTTGTCCGGATCCAGCAAATTTGGGGACATGTTACTTGTCTTTCGGCGCGGCGGCGTTGTAGATGAGATATAACACCGGTGACAAAGATAAAACGTATAAGATGGCAAAGGACGGTTTTCCAATACTAAACCATATGAAGAGCGCACCGAATAATAGGATACAGAGTAATCCTATCTTACTTGCCAGACGGCTATCTCCCTCCCTTGACTTCGGCATCACTAATGCTCCAGGAAACTCCTCATTTTACGAGAACGGCTTGGGTGTTTCAGTTTTCTCAGTGCCTTAGCTTCAATCTGACGAATACGCTCACGCGTCACTGAGAATTGTTGCCCTACCTCTTCCAATGTATGGTCCGTGTTCATACCGATACCAAAGCGCATCCGCAGCACCCGCTCTTCACGTGGCGTCAGGGATGCCAGAATACGCGTGGTGGTTTCACGAAGGTTGGAGTGAATCGCAGAATCCAAAGGCAAAATTGCATTCTTGTCTTCGATGAAGTCACCCAAATGTGAATCTTCTTCATCACCGATCGGTGTTTCCAACGATACCGGCTCTTTGGCGATTTTCATGACTTTGCGTACTTTATCGAGCGGCATCACCAGTTTCTCAGCCAGTTCTTCCGGTGTCGGCTCGCGGCCAATCTCGTGCAGCATCTGGCGAGATGTACGCACAATCTTGTTGATGGTCTCGATCATGTGTACCGGGATACGAATCGTTCTGGCCTGATCCGCGATGGAACGCGTAATGGCCTGACGAATCCACCAAGTCGCATAGGTCGAGAATTTGTAACCGCGGCGGTATTCAAATTTATCCACCGCTTTCATCAGACCGATATTTCCTTCCTGAATCAAATCAAGGAATTGCAGGCCCCGGTTAGTGTATTTCTTGGCAATGGAAATCACGAGACGCAGGTTAGCTTCGATCATCTCTTTCTTCGCGCGGGTCGTAGTGCGTTCACCTTTTTGTACCGCGCCAACCATCCGTTTAAACTCGGTGATATTCACGCCAACCTCCTGCGCTACCGCAGCCATACGCTCACGCTCCGCAAGGATGTCATCTTTGCAGTCCTTGACAAACTCCGGCCACCCCTTGGTTTTCAGCTTAGACACGCGCTTGAGCCAATCTGGCTCCAGCTCATGCCCGTTATGCTGTTTCAGGAAGTCCGCACGATCCACTTTTTTGCTTTCCGCCATTCTCAGCAGGTTTAATTCGATGCCAATCAGACGTTTATTGATGCCGTACATGCGATCGGAAAGCTCTTCCACACGCAGGTTATTGAAGCGGATAGTGCCCATCAACTCAGACAGTTCCTTGCAAAGCTTCTGATATGCCTGCTCATCTTTATCGGTGTATTTGCCATCGCCCAACGATTCGTTCAGACGCTTCTCCTGAAGTTTACGCATCTTTTTACTGATGGCAGCGAATTTATCGAGCGTTTCCAGAATCACCGGCAGCAGGACATTTTCCATCGCCACGAGGGACAGAGGGTTGTCATCATCCTCATCGTCCTCATCCTCGTCCTCGTCTTCATCTTCGTCGTCGTATTCGTCGTCTTCCAGTTCGTCGTACTCATCATCATCTTCGTCGCGGGTACGTTTTTTCTTTGGTTCTTTTTCTTCGACAACTTCTTCTTTCTTTTCTTCCTTCGCCGGAGCAGCAGCGGCAGCCATTTCCGGTGTAATGGTCGGAGTACCGTCTTCGCTGTTCGCACCAAGCGTCGCATCCAGATCGATAATATCACGCAGCAGCAGGTTGCCGTTGGCCAGCTCATCACGCCATGCAAGGATTTCCAGCATAACAATTGGCGTCTCGCACAGTGAGGCGATCATCATCTCACGGCCAGCCTCAATTCGCTTGGCAATTTCAATCTCACCATCACGAGACAGAAGCTCCACGTTACCCATTTCACGCAGATACATACGCACCGGATCATCGGATCGACCATAATTCTCAGTCGTATCTTCCTTTTCATCGGAACTGTCGTCGTCATCGTCATCAATCTCCAGCACATCATCGTCGATGTCTGAGGATTTCGCTTTCTTACGTTTACCATCACCGTCATCAGTAACCTTGATGTTCATCTCTTCCAGTGTGGCAATCACCCCATCAATTACTTCCGGAGAAAATTCTTCTGCCGGCAGCATTTCATTCAATTCTGTGTAGCTGATCTCACCCTTGGCTTTGCCCTGATCCACCAGTTTTTTGATGATTTCCTTACTGTTGCCTTTCGGTGCACTTGCCTTTTTTGCGGCTGATTTTTTGGCAGGTTGTTTGCCGGGCGCTTCATTCTTCGTAGGCGTCGCTTTTTTAGTAGTGGTCGCAGCTGGTTTTTTCGCTACGGGCTTCTTAACCGCAGCTGCTTTCTTTGCAGCAGGTTTCTTTGCAGCAGCTGGTTTTTTAGCGGGCGCAGCTTTCTTCGCAGTTGGTTTCTTAGTCGGAGCAGGTTTCTTTGCAACAGCCGGTTTTTTAGCGGGCGCAGCCTTTTTCGCAGCCGGTTTCTTGGTAGGAGCAGCTTTCTTTGCAGCAGGCTTTTTGGCAGCAGGTTTCTTTGCAGGTGTCGCTTTCTTCGCTGCCGTTCTTTTAGCCACAGGCTTCCTGGCAGGAGCAGCTTTCTTCGCTGCCGGTTTTTTAGCGGGCGCAGCTTTCTTCGCTGGCGCGGCCTTCTTAGCAGCAGGCTTTTTAGCTGCAGTCTTGGCGGCTGGCTTCTTAGCGGCCGCTTTTGTATCCTTTTTTGCCGTTGGTTTTTTTGTTGTTGTTTTTGATGAAGTTTTCGTCGTTTTTTTGGCAACCATACGTTTTATCAATCCCCCAATCATATCCGCCCTCATATTGACACATGCCGCCGCACACGCGACGCGCACCAGCACTCCATAAAAATGCCGGAATATCAATATGTCAAGCTTTTGGCTTACGAAGACCTGTTATATAGTATGCTTTTTCAAGAATTCAAGACTTAGCGTGGCTAAAGCAGCGCGTTTTGTCGTTATGAGGATAATTCGTCGTTCAGCAGCTGGTCGTTGGCCCTGACCTGACGCAACTGCTGTTGCAACTGGAAATAGCGCTGACTGGCCTCATCGTCCAGATGTAATTGCCCTTCGATCAGACGCAGCTCTTCCTCCAGCGCCACCTGCTGCAGCTGATTACAGATGACACGATAGTAATGCTCCGCCAGCATGCGGCCTTCCTGCTCATCCTGCTTCATCAACCCCAGCATGGTCGTGTTGGCAATGCATTCTCTGGTCAGCGTTTCCAATGCTTCCGATCCGGCAATACGTGATACTGCGTTCTGCATAGATGCACGCGTCTGCACTTCTTCCGCATGCGCCTCCATCATCGCGGCGCGGATAGATTCCCACTGGTTATCACTGCATTGCATGGAAGCCAGCATGTCTTCTCTGTCTGCATCTTCCAGCATGGCCGGACAAAGCGATACAATGGCAATCAGCTGCTGCTGACGGCGCGCGCGCTGCCATAGTTCCGGGTTTTCTTTCGGTAAACTCGCCATGAGAGATGCAGAGGCTCTGGATTGCGGGATTTTCGACGAGGCAACCGGTGAGCGGCCACGCGTAGATTCCCACAGCCGCTTCTTGATTTCTTCGACATAGGCTTTACGCACCACCGCATCCTGAATACGGTCGATTGCTCTCAGAATCGCCTGCTCCGCTCCTGCACGCTGTTCCGGCGTATTCAGCTTTTTCTCACCCACATACGTCCGCCACAACATGTCCGAGAGCGGTACTGCGCTATCCAGCGCCATCTGCATCGCCTCCTTGCCACGGCCGCGGATCAGACTGTCCGGGTCTTCACCCGTCGGAAGCTCACAGAAATTCAGGCTCTTGCCTGGCTTCAAATGTGGCAGCGCCAGCTCCATGACGCGCAGCATCGCCCGTTGCCCTGCATTATCCGCATCAAGGCAGAAGATCGGCTCATCCGCCAGTTGCCACAACAACCGGATATGATTTTCAGTGACAGCCGTACCCAGCGGAGCGACCGCATGCTGAAACCCGGCCTGCGCCAGCGCAATCACATCCATGTAGCCTTCCCCCACGATGATGGAGCCTTCACGCGCCGCCGCTATCCGTGCCTGATCGGCGTTATAAAGAATGTCGCTCTTGTGAAACAGGATGGTTTCCGGCGAATTCAAATATTTCGGGGCTTTATCATGCTCCTCGATCAATCGTCCACCGAATGCCACTACACGCCCGGTGATGTCGCGAATCGGGAAAATGATGCGCCCACGGAATTTATCGTAGCTATTGCCATTATCCGGCGTGGTGAGCAGCCCGACATCTTTCAGGTCTTTCTCCGTGACTCCGGCCTGCATGGAGGCGCGCATGAGGCTGTCGCGCTCGGAGGGCGCATAGCCGATACGGAACATGCTGAGGGTTTCATCACTCAGGCCACGCCTTGTCAGGTATTCTTTTGCACCAGCGCCACCTGCACGCTGTAGTTGCTGACCAAACCAGTTGGTAGCCTTTTCCATCACCTGAAAGAGCTGGTCGGAGCGCTCCATCTGGCGGCGCTGCTCCGGGTTGATCTTCGGCAGTTCCATACCCGCTTCGCGCGCCAGAGACTCCACCGCCTGCACATAGCTAAGCCCATCATATTCCTTCACAAAACCAATGACATCGCCGTGCGCATGGCAACCAAAGCAATGGTAGAAGCCTTTTTCGTCATTGACGGTAAAAGAGGGCGTTTTTTCGTTATGGAACGGACACAACCCCTGATATTCCCTGCCCCGGCGCTTGATCTCCATGCGGCGGCCAATCACTTCCGATAACCGGTAGTGCTGGCGGATACGATCTAAAAATTGGGGTGGAAAACGCATAAAACTACTATAAATTCATCTTGTGTGATAATTAACTCCTAATCGTTTGTTTGAGCAAGTTTTGTTTGTGAACGCACTACCCGAAAAAATTGGGCCGAGAAGTTTTCGTGTTCCCCTCAACGTCACCCGCCGCCGCAGTGC
>JAUIJX010000083.1 GCA_030430795.1 Alphaproteobacteria bacterium
TCTGGATGATACGGAGTCATTATCAAAAATTCAGGAACTAATCGGAGGAGTGGATCCACGTGGTGGTGCGGTCGTATTCTCACTCTATCAGGATGAAAAAGTGGTCGATATTCGGCTGGCGGAAACCTACCGTGTTTCACCGGAGGTCATTCAGCATATTGGAACATTACATGGGATTAAAGAGGTGGTGGAGGCCTAGCGCCCCATTATTTTGCCGGCCAGCAGTTTGATAGCCAGTGCGGCACCACCGACGATTTCTCCAGCGCCAATAACGGTACGAATGATTGATGGCTCCGTTTCTGTGCCATCGCCTTTTTTGCCGCCGCGTAGCCCCAGATGCACCATCTCACCGCCATGAAACATCATGCCTCCGCCCAGCATCACACCGGTAACACCATAAAAAAGCTTGTTGCCGGGAGAAAGCACATCCCCGGTACGCGGGTCGATGCCGTGCTTGCCAAACCGTGACTGCATGCTCTGTACATAATTCTGCGCGGTATCCACTTCCTGCTCGATACCCTTAGCCACATGCTCGATTAGGTCGTTAATGGCGTCACCGTGCAGGTCTTTGTATTGGTCTTTGAGTTTGCCCAGCATCGCTCGTTGGTCATCTCTGACAATGCCTTCCACCTTTTTTATATCCAGATTACCAGCAACAAGTCCTTGTATGCTGTTTTTAAAATCACCTGGCTTATTATCTGATAAACCTGTCCAAAACAAAGGGCTATAAAATGTATCTACATCAATGGTAGGAAATCGGCCTGCTGCTAGATTGATTTCGTTTTTCATTAAAGAGTCTAGCTGATCGTCCCAGACATGAGTGCCATGCCCAACATAACGACCCAATGCACGTTTGATCATACCAACATGCGTCATTTTATTTTCAATTGGCTTTAAAATTGGCTGAAGTTGACCGTGAAGAACCTGAGCAGCTTCAGAAAGCATGCTTTCATACTCGGATATTAGTGTCTCTTTTATTTGCGTCAGCTCTCCATCTGTGTATGAGCGTCCATTTTCTTTTCCCCATGCATTTACAAACTTGGATACTTCTTCCGGATGTTGTTCAATTAATCGTATGGCGGCCAAATGATTTGAAAGATTTCGATAAAAAGTATTGTCCTTCAAAGCAGCTTCAAACGCGCCTGCCAGCGCATCTTCGACCTCCTGATCGGCGAAGCGCTGGTGTTTGATTGTATCGGGCCGTTTGAGCATAGAATTGTCCTTTTATACCACTTACAGGATAGCAAATCCGGATGACGGTTTTATGACAATTTAGCCAGAAAATGACTGGAATTATTAGAGATTGGCTAGGGTGTCGCCGGAAATGCCGAGCGCGTTGGCTATTCCGCGTGCTTTCACCAGCGTTTCCTGCCATTCTGCATCTGGAACGGAATCAGCGACAATGCCGCCGCCCACCTGAAATTCATAGCGATTTTCATCGATCACCAGCGTGCGTATAACCACCGATAGCTCGCAGGCTTCTGGCATAAACCAGCCGATTGCGCCGCTATAAACGCCGCGTGCCATGCCTTCCATCTCACTACACCAGGCCATTGCGCTGATTTTGGGTGTGCCGGTCATCGAGCCGGGTGGAAAACAGGATGTAATACAGGAAGTTATATCTGATTTGTCATCTAGCTGCGCCTGAATGGTTGACGACATGTGATGCACGGTTGCAAAACTGTCGATATCGTAAAGCCCGGCCACTTCCACGCTGCCGGGGCTGGCAACCCGTGAGAGGTCATTGCGCATCAGATCCACTATCATCAGGTTCTCTGCCCGGTCTTTGTGGCTGTCTCTCAGTTGATCGACAGCTTTTTCCGCAGGCAGGCTGCCTTTGATGGGGCGGGTCGTGATCTGACGGTTTGGCTCCAGCTTGAGGAATAATTCCGGGCTGGAAGAGAGAATCGATTGATTGCCATAGGCGATATAGGCGCTGTAAGGCGCCGGGCTGGCCTGACACAACATACGATAGATCGTGAAAACATCGGCATTCTCCGCCAGTTCGCCGTAGAATTTACGTGTGATATTGGCCTGATAAAACTGGCCGCTGCGGATTTGCTCCAGCGTGTCTTCGACAATAGAGATATAGCGTTCCCGGCTCATATTGGACTGGCAACTGACCACCAGATCGTTGGATGGGCGTTTCGGCAAAGGGGTAAGCGCAGGAAAATCCAATGCTTCCTGTGGTTTCAGACTATCAATCTGCTGCGTCTCGTGGTCAAACCGTACCACCTGCCGAAAACGTACCAACCGCATCGTCGGCATAGAAACGGGCGCGGCTGCTGCCGTTGGAATATCTTCCAGATCGTGCAGCATCTCGTAGCCCAGATACCCATACCACATCGGTAAAGGCGAATCTTTGGTGGTATCGAGCGTTTCCCGCAATGACTCAAAATGCTGACATTCGAGCGTCTCGGCCGCATCCCACGCCAGATAGGAATAGCGCCCGGAATAGCCAGTCTGCATGGAAGAATGCAGAAACGCCATATCGCTATATTGCTGGGCAATGGCTGCTGCCATCGCCATCGGATCAACCCAGTCGTATCGGTTGGTCATCGGGCTTACTGTGCGTTACTCTGCTGCTGCATTTCGATCATGTGAGGCACAAACATCTGAATCAGCAGCATTTGCACATCTTGCAGACTTTTACCGGAAATCATGATGCCGGCCTGTTCATCATCCTGAACGGTGATTTCGCGATTATCGCCGTCCTTGGTACTGATTTGCTCGATAAAACGATTGGTGTCGTCAATCAGCCGGTCGCTGATAGGATACACTTTGAGGGATGGATCGAAAATACCGATTAGCTCCTGAAAATCGCGAACAAAGATCATCAGGTCGCGAACCGTGTCGTCGCATTGGTGGCAGGTGATGGCAAGATTGCCTTTCTTCGGCAGCACATCAATCAGTCCTTTCAGAGACAACCCTTTTTCTCCGAACAGCAACGCAGCATCATTGATGTTGAATGTGCCTTCATTGGCCATGAACCCTTCGCGCGCCAGCCCTTTGAAGGAGAGATCAGCCTTGATCGCACTGCTGCCCATCGCCCCAAAATCCGGCATCAGCTCTTTCAGGTTGCGGGTCAGGGTGTTCCGGCTGACCTGCTGTTTAAAGGCATCCAGTTCCGGCCCTATATCCGGCACATTATTGTTGTAAATCATGTCGACCAGCTGATCGATGGTCTCATCCATATAGGTGTCGAACGACTCATCATAGTCATTCTTGCTGTCGATCATCAGTGAACCCACCACCTGTTCACCTGTGCGTTTCAGTTTAAACAGGACCGGCATGGAGACTTCATACAGCTTATTCCGAATGGAGAATTCAGGGATATCCAATATGAGTTCGGCATTCGGCGTTGCCACAAAATCCTTCGGCCCGCTATAGGCGAATTCAATATTAATATCCTGTTCGCCTTGTGCTTCGGCGCTGTTGATGGGCAACACCTTGTTTAACTCGGGAAACTCATCGCTGATGAGCTGCTGAATAAGCTCGTGCAATGCGTCGGAAGTCAGATGGTCTTCCAGATGCACGGAGCCGGATGCGGAAATAAACGCATCGTCATCTTTCAGTTCTGCGCCAAACGAACTGAAGTCACTACTATGCAGAACTTCTCCGCTATCCTGATCCGTCATCGTCATGGCGTCAGCGGTGCATTGCAGTGATTTAAAATTATCGATAAAGAAATCGAGATCATTGAAATGCGCAAATAAATCGTCGGAAAGCGTGGAAAGCTTGGCGTCTGCCGTCAGGCCAACGGTACACTCAGTCTGGCCATCCATTTCAGACAACCAGTGCAACACATTCCCTTCATATTCCAGCGTGTTGTGGTTGTTGCCGGAAATCCGCCAGGTCAGCTCACGGGTGAAGTAATTGGCTTCCAACTCGAATGCCCCTTCCTGCTTGGAATGGTTCTTCCAGCGTGTCAGGCCTGTGTTTTCATAGGATGCCGCCGGGCTCCCCTGTGATAATATGCGGATCAGCAGGTCGCTGTTATAAAAAACCTCTGGATTGGTCAGCGTCACCTTATAGGTAAAAGGATAGCCGGAAATGCTCATATCCTCATAAGCGATATAGGCTTCGTCTTTATTCTCGCTGAAATCGCTGATCATGCGGATCAGATGCGCTTTTGTTTGTTCGGCGTGCAGATACCACAGGACGGAATAAGCTCCCACTGCGAGCAAGACGACAATCACGATTCCCCAAAGCCATTTCATAACGTATATCCCTGTAAATGTGCGGGTGAGGGTAGTGTAGAGCTAGAGAAATGCAAGCGTTTTTCGCTGTTCCAGATCGGCGGAAATATCCTGCTCTACGTGCATCTGGAATATCTTGGCCAGTTTTTCGCTGGCTTCCCAGTTGCTTTTATAACGTTTCAGGCTCTCCACGGGCTCCACCAGACGCGTGCTGTTGGTGGTGAAGACGCCGTCGGCTTTGAGCAATTTGCTGAGCTTGAAGCGTCCGGCACGCACCGGATATGGCGAAATTTCAATCAGTCGTTCGCGTAATACACCCGGAAGACATCCGGTGTTGAGGGCAGGGGTATAAAGCACCTTGCCCTTAGACCAGAAGATATTGCTGGCATGGCACTCCGCCACATGGTTGGACACGCTGAGCAAAAGCGCATCGTCACAGTCTTCCGACTCCGCTTCCATAATGGCCAGCGTGGAATTCAGCCCTTGCATGGTCTTGGCGCGTGCTGGAATGCTGCCGGGATGGTTCTTGCAATAGTGTGAAAGCCATAAAGTTTTCGGCTTCTTCAATGCTGTGGGAATTGGAAAAATCTCGATCAGTGCCATCGTGTTTTCTTGTGAGATAGGCTTAGGGCGATAGCCGCTACTGCCACTGCCCCGTGTCACCATAATGCGCAGTACGCTGTCGCCGCTCATGTTGTTGGCACGGTACAGATCGGAGACACAGGCATGCAACTCACTCAGGTCGCATGTGATGTGCAGTGCCTCCAGTCCTTGTTCCAGTCGTCGCATATGCGCCTGCCACAGATACGGGATATTCTCACGCACCAGAATGGTCTCAAACACGCCATCGCCAAATCGAAACCCGCGATCATCGATAGAGATCAATGCCTTGCTTCGATCGATAATAGTGCCGTTGAGCCAGACTTTCTGCATTTTTTGCCTGTTTTTTCATGGAATTGTCACACACAATAGCAGTCCCGTTATTTATAATACAGTATTATGGCTACATCGGTTGGAGAGCGCGCAAAACAGGATGCAGATGCACACGCATCTCGTTTCATGGCGCGCGACCTGAAAATCCTTGCTATGGGTATGGGTGATCTCAAAAGTGTCCATACCGGTAAGCCGATTGTCATGGCTTCACACCATCGCCGCAGACGGGTCGATCGTCATGAAAATAAAGTAGAGCGTATGACGCATTTCGAAGAAAAAGACATCTTCGGCAATGCCTGGCGCTCGGTCGATCGCATTTCATTCGTCGGACTGCTCCATAGTCAGGAATATTACGACCACATCATGGAATGGCTGGATGCGCTGGATATGTCGATTCCTGTCTTGCAGGACTTCCATGACACCAACTTGTTTGATCGCCTGAATGTTGCCAGTATCCCGGTTAGCAGCCTTGGGCGCATGGGCTCGCCGCTGAAAGACTTCGCAGACCCGGAATACAAGCATCTGGGCACCGCATAAGCAAAGATTTGCTTTACCCGCCACCCGCTTTCTTTTAAGTACAAGCCAAAAGGAACACGCATGAGCTATTGCGCAACACTTGCCATCCATCGTCTGCGCCTGATGGTCAATCTCGGGCGTTGGGATGATGAGCGTGCCGAAAGGCAGCCGATTGAAGTCACGGTAAAGCTGCATTTTCCTTCGCTGCCGGAGGCATACTATACCGACGATAATGACGATGTGTTTTGCTATGATAATCTGGCAACGGATATCAAAACCTTCGTCGCCGACCGGCAATTCAATCTCATCGAATACCTCACGCAGGAATTGCATAAACTCACCCGTGCCAACATTGTCACGCAGCGAGGCGAAGATTATGCGGCTGGTGTATGGGTCACCGTGCATCTGAATAAGTGCGATCCGCCAATTGATGGCTTGATGGGTGGCTCAAGCTTTACCTTCACCGACCTGCCGGAAGGGCTGTATGAAAGCGGTGAATAAACCGCAGGAAGTGTTCCTCGGGCTGGGCTGTAATGTCGGTGAACGCGAGGCCAGCCTGTCGCAGGCCATCGTACAGATAGAAGCGCTGGACTGGCAGACGGAAAAGCAGGCGTCGTGGTATCAATCTCCGGCATTGTTGCCGAAGGATGCGCCGGAAGAATGGGATATGCCGTTTCTCAACACCGTCATTGGTGGGCGCACGGGCATGTCCCCGCAGGACTTGCTGCAGGCAATTGCCCGCATCGAAGCATCTATGGGGCGTATGCGCCGTGGCCATTGGGGGCCGCGTGAGATTGACATTGATATCCTGCTCTATGGTCAGCACATCATCGAAGAGAAGGATATCACCATTCCACACCCTGAAATGCTGAACCGCGATTTTGTTATGATCCCGCTGGCGGAGATTGCGCCGGAAGCTATCTATCCGGGCGAGGGGGTGTGGCACGGGAAGTCATACCGGGAAATCCGCGCCGCTCTCCACGCCAATGCGCAGATAGAAGAATATGCACACTAAGCTGGTCGGGATTATCAACGCGACGCCGGACTCTTTCTCGGACGGAGGAGAGGCTGATACGCCAGCCAAAGCGCTGGCGGCCTGTCGGCAATTAATCGAAGACGGTGCCGATGTTATTGATATCGGCGCGGAATCCACGCGACCCAATGCGGCACCTGTCTCTGCCTCGGAAGAATGGTCGCGTCTGTCAGGCTGGCTGGCGGAAGCATCGGCTATGGCGAAAGAGCGGGGGGTATCGATCAGCCTAGATACGCGCCATGCGGAAACGGCGGAAAAAGCATTGATTGCTGGTGTTGACTGGATCAACGATGTCACCGGCTTCCGTGAAGAGCCCATGCTGGAACTGGCGGCCGGTACAGATGCTTCGCTGGTGGTAATGCATGCTCTGAGTGTACCGGTCGATCCGTCGGAGACATTGGACGAGGATCAGGATCCCATAATATTTCTGCAATATTACTTTGAGAAAAAGATCGAAGGGATGGAGAAGAAGGGCATTGCCAGAGAGCGGCTGATCCTTGATCCCGGGATTGGTTTTGGCAAAACGCCGATGCAGAGTATCGCTATCATAACGCGTATTCGTGAATTGCAATGGCTTGGGCTACCGTTATTGGTCGGACATTCCCGAAAATCGTTTCTGGGCTTGTTCACAGATGCCCCGGCTGCTGAGCGAGATGATGCGACACTGGCCTTCTCGGCGGGGCTATGTATGCGTGGAGTGAACTACCTGCGCGTGCATAACGTTCAGCGCCACAGAGGGTTGCTGGACACGATGAGTGCGCACATGCCACACCCATAGACTTCCAGTTATATTTTTAGCTGGCGCACAATATATTGTGATGGAAATCTAAATATACTTGGTATAGACACTGTATATATAAAGGGTAAACAAAGCGTAAAAGAAATCAAAAAACTGCGTGATGCCCTGATGCAACTAAAACGGTGGGTTG
>JAUIJX010000084.1 GCA_030430795.1 Alphaproteobacteria bacterium
AACGAAAATATCAGCGCGTTCAGCTGCACCAGCCTCGATTTTATTTCCCATTGCCTGAACGTTAATACGCAAATTATCAACCCCCAGATCGATCAGGAACGCACGAATCGCCAGCGCCCGCGACAGTGACACCCGGCGTGCGATGCTGGACTGGTCTTCCGTCCCTGACGCATAGGCCACCACCGTCACATTGCTGCTCTCGTCTTTCACCAGCTTCTTGGCGATATCCTTCAGCGGCTTCTGTGCGGAAAGCGGCACTTCTGTTTCCGTCTGTGCAAATGTCACCTGCAATGCCGGTGCACTCGGATCATTGGACTTGGTTTCCGCCAGTTTCTGTTCCGCCTTCGCAATCGGGCTATCAGGCAGCGATGCCATTTGCATCTCGTCGCTCTTCGGATCTTTCAGCACGGCAACGGCGGTATCTTCCTCAGCCTCTGCCACAGGTGGTATCGACGCTCCCGGCAATGGCGGTAAAGCACTGCTACCCGGCAATGGCGGCAATGCTACCGGGGCTTCTGCTTTGTCTTCAGCCTTATCCCGTACGAACGCTAACGCTTCGTTGCTTTTCTCTGCACTCTCCTTACCAGAGGTCACCGCATCCAGAGATGGCAGCCCAGCGCCGTCCACTTTGGCCTCTGCTTTGTCAAATGACGGCAACGGCGGCAGATCAGACGCCCCTTCTTCCGGCATCGGCATTGGCGGCAATGGGTCCATTGGCGCATCGTCTGCCGCTGCCACTTCTTTCGCCGCTTCCATTTTTTCCGGCGCCGCAGGTGCTTCTACGCCCGGCATCGGCGGCAACCCGCCCGGGGCTGGCATTGGCGGAGGCGGCGCGACTTTCGCGCCCTCTTCCTCGCCGCCGATCATCCCGGTAATCGTGCTGGTAATCCCGGAGAACCATCCTTCGTCCTTTTTCACAGGCTTCGGCATCGGCGCCTCGGCAGCCGGTTCCGGAGTTGGCGGAGGCGGAGGTGGCATCTCGCCCTCATCCATACCCGGCATTGGCGGCAGTGATGGCATACCGTCAGCCGCTTCTTCCTTCTCAGGCATTGGTGGTAATTTCTCGGTCGCCTCTTCTTCATCCATCGGCGGCAGCGCCGCATCGTCTGGCATTGGCGGCAGTTCCAGATTCGGCATCTCTGCCTCTTTCTTTTCCTCCATGCCCGGCATCGGCGGCAACGCGGCCATTTCTTTTTCCTCATCCGCTTTCGTCATCGACGGCATGGTCGGCAGATCAGGGTCCATCTCGCTCAGTGTTGATGGCTTCACGTCATCCACATCACTCTCTGGTGACGGGTCCATCAGCGGTGGCATACCGCCCAGCTTGGCGGCGTCTTGATCTTCATCGATAATCGGCGGCAGCTCCAGATTCGGCATCTCCCCTTTTGCCATCTCCTTCGGCTCCGGCAGTTCTTCCTTTGCCTCCAGTTTCGGCATCGGCAGAGGCTCTTTTTTCTCCTCTACCACAGGCTCCGGCATCGGCGGCAGTTCGGCCAGCTTCGCCACTTCTTTTTTCTCAGGTTCCGGCAGCGGCGGGAATGCTTCCACCATATCCGGTTCCGGCTCCGGCAGTGGCGTCAGTTCCGGCATCTCGCTCAAATCTTTTTCCAGCTCGGCCACCGGGTCGAGCGGCTTGTCATCCATACCCGGCATTGGCGGCAGTTCGGCCAGCTTCGGCTCATCCGCTTGCACAGGCGGCAGCGCCATCGGTGGCGGCGGCAACTCTTTCTTCACTTCCATTGGTGGCGGCGGTGGCGGCAATTCTTCTTTCGCAGCCATCTGGCCCGGAGGCGGCAATTGCTCCATACCCGGCGCGGGCAGTGACAATGGCGGTTTTACCGAAGGCGTGTCCATCACTTTCGGCGGCGCAGGAGGTGGCGCCATTTCCGTTTCCTTCATCGCCACAGCTGGAGGCGGCGGCGGAGGCGGTGCCATCTCTTTCTTAACCACTTTCG
This sequence comes from Alphaproteobacteria bacterium, assembly GCA_030430795.1. Taxonomy (GTDB): domain Bacteria; phylum Pseudomonadota; class Alphaproteobacteria; order Rickettsiales; family UBA998; genus JAUIJX01. Next base: position 1,956 of record JAUIJX010000084.1, read on the forward strand.
CTGGTGGCGGAGGCGGCGGAGGCGGTGCCATTTCCTTTTTCGCAACCTTCGCCGGTGGTGGCGGAGATGGTGGAGGCGGTGCCATCGGTTTCGCCTGTTGTACCGGTGCGGCCTGTTTCACTGGAGGTTTTGCCTGCTGGAACGGCGCCGGCTCTTCCGGATACCCGACCGGCTTGGAAGCGATCTGCCCCGGCAGCCCTTGTTGCCACGTTCCATTCGGCTGCGCTGTCTGGCGCAGATATTCCAGCGCCTCGAAATGCACTTCCACACTCGGCAATCTCGGCACTATGCCGGAACGGGCGGCATCGGCCACATGCGGCGCGGCAATAGCCACCACACAGGCGGTCGAGAGCAGCCAGCCTTTCATCGACATAGCACATTTGGACATTGATTTACCTGAAGATTGGTTGCTTTTTCCGGGCATAGAAACACGCATAGCTCTAACATTGATACAATTCTACTGCTGTATATCAAACCGAAAACAAGGCCGGGTGCAAGTAGTTATTCGTGCAGCCGGATAGAAAAGAGGATTTTCTTTTTTTCTGAGTCACTCAGGATAGTGCAACGAAGCAATCTATCCTCTAACCTCTAATCTCTAGTCTCTTCAAGACGCTTTCTTACTTGGCGCCATACCGGAAAGCAGCTTCTCATACGCCGGTTCCGTACAGGCCAGCACACAGCCGGTCTCGTAGTAATCCTCGCCCTGCACCACACAGCAAACCCTGCCTGCTGCTTCCTGCACCAGCAGAATCCCGGCAGCCATATCCCATTTGCGCAGTTTGGCGAACCACGCCGCGTCATAACGCCCGGCTGCCACATAGGCCAGATCGAGCGCCGCTGCGCCGCCGCGCCGTAGCACGCAGTCCAGCGATGCCGCATGGCGCGTCAGCTGCGACGTCACATCCTGATACGGCGTTTCCATCCGCGCCGTCCCGGTCACAAAATAGAAATCGCGCGTGCGCTGGTTGGCTGCCCGGAGCCGACGCTGATTCACAAACGCGCCCTTGCCTTTCTCGGCAATGAACATTTCGTCATGCACCGGGTCGTAAATCACCGCAGCCACCATCTCCACACCCTTCGGAGTTTGCTTTTCCAGCCCGATGGAAATGCAGAAATACGGCACTGCATGAATAAAATTATTCGTCCCGTCCAACGGATCGACCACCCAGCGGAATTCTTTATCCTTCCCGGTTGTCTCGCCGCTTTCCTCCATCAGAAACCCGAAATCAGGACGTGCCTTGCCCAGTTCTTCATACAGAATCTTTTCCGAGCGGATGTCTGACTGCGTCACGAAATCCTGTACACCCTTACGTGACACCTGCAGATGATCGACTTCGCCGAAATCGCGCAGCAGCCCACGCGCCGCTTTCCGTGCTGCGGCAGTCATCACATTCAATAACGGGGAGCGAATCGGTAGGTCCATACGGGCGCCTAGTCCTTCGCGCGCTCGACATAGGTCACATCGGCGGTATTCACCACGATGCGATTGCCGGTTTCAACAAACGGCGGCACCATCACCCGCACACCGTTTTCCAGCATGGCGGGTTTATACGAAGAAGACACCGTCTGCCCCTTCACCACCGGATCGGCTTCCACGATCTCCAGCGTCACCTGCTCCGGCAGTTCCACGCTGATCGGGTCGCCCTCATAAGATTCCACCACCACTGTCATTCCGTCCTGCAGGAACGGCAGCCGCTCGCCCAGAATATCGGCGGGCAGCGTAATCTGTTCATAGCTTTCCTGATGCATGAAATGCAGCAGATCGTCATCGGCGAACAGGAATTGGTAATCCATCTGCTCCAGCCGCACGCGCTCCACCTGCTCGCTTGAACGGAACCGCTCATTGAGCTTGGTGCCGTCTTTTACATCCTTCATTTCCACCTGATTGAATGCCCCGCCTTTACCGGGCTTCACATGCTGGGTTTTCACCACCACCCACAGGCGGTCTTTGTGTTGCAGCACATTGCCGGGGCGGATGGCCACGCCATCAATCTTCATAACGTAAGTCTCCGCTTGGATTCGTTGCTTGCGGTGTATCAGGAAAGATACCGCGGCGCAACTGCCTTATCGACTGACCTGCCCGGCCTTGCGGGCTTCGTGATCCGGCGGCAGCATCGTCCGGCAATAAAGCCTGGCCTGACTGATCGGGAGCCGGTATTGCCTCTCAAGCTGCGCTTTGGTGACTGCCATGCTGGTATGACTGGCCGATTTACCATCTTTGATCACATGGGTAGCAACCCCATACATAGGCTCGCGATTCTCCCACATTGTCACCAGCCCGACCTTCTCGCCCATCGGAGTGTATTCTTCGACACGCGACGGCATCAGATTTTTGAAAAAATGAATCACGCGGATACCTTCCTGGTGGCGCGACAGCATCACCACTTCACCACTGGCATGGGCACATAACCAGTCGGCATCCTGCGCTGGGTCGGCATTGTGGAAATGCTTAAAACCGGCTTCTTCCAGCGTCCCTTTCAACACTACAAACGGGTCGTCCACATTACCCTCCAACGGCAATTTTTGCTTCACTGTACGCCGGATGGCCTGTCGGCAATTGCCGCTGATAAAAACGTAAATGCCGCAACAACAGTCCGGTCATTCTTGCGACAGCAACATCCGACATCTTTTCTATCTGAGGCTCACCAACAGTCTCACCACGCTCAATCGCATACTGACTGGATTTCCATCCGGTTCGTTGTTCTTTATCAAACATCACCATCCGATAACGTTCTCCTTCTGCAGTAAAGAAATCCCGCTCTTCAACCTGGCCGCCTTTGAAAAACGTGACCATATACCCGTCGGCTTCTCCCGGCTGCAGCACTGCCAGATAACCATTCCGATTCGCTGCACAGGTAAGCCCATTCACTGGATCAATCGCTCGGAAATCATCATACCCAAGCCCTTGCAACTGCTCGATCACTTCGTCTGCACCGTTTCTTTCAGGGCGCATACCGTCCGGGTCTTGCAACTCAATTGTCAGCAGACGCTGCGTATTGATCGCATCACGATACTCTCTTGCAGCCTCGGTAAATGATGCCATCACCGTACGAAATGTTTTGATGTCGATAAGGTCTGGAGAGTTATCTAAGTCGCCAAAGTACACCTTCATAGCCCATTGAAAATTAGGGTAATAATTCACCTTCATATCTTTGGTGATAGCCTCACCGTCTGTGCCGTATTCCACGATACGGCGTATGTGCTCCGGCGTGTCATAATCCACATGAATATTGAGCACACCGTTATTTTCAGACTCGGCTTGCAGGACGATTTCGTTTTTCTCCCAGTCATAAAACGCGTTCAGCACTCTGCCGTGCCGCCTCCCAATCGCGCGATACCCCTGCTGCATCAGCATTTCAGCATTGGCTGCAAACGCATTCGCCGACGTTTTGCCAATCTGAGATACTTCCGCCAGCACAGCGGGTAGCTCTGGTATGGTTTCTCCGAACTTCTCTCGATATGCCTTTGCTATCTCGATATAGAGCTGCATTTGATACTGCAGGCTACTCTCAGCCAGAAACGATTTATTGCCAGCATCGTCAATAATATCGACCATGCCGTTCTCGCCATAGGTATAATTGGAACGATGCACGAGTTGCCCTGTCTCATCATACAGCGCATCCCAACGTATATGGCTGGGATCATCGGCGCTCACACAAACATTTCTCACCTGACCGTGCGCGTCCTCTGCCTGCAAAACAAGTGAGCGACTCGCGCCATCATAAAAGCAGCGAGAGCATAACGACAGGTTGACATCCAACTCCAGCAATCCTTCATCGCATAACATGCGTCGGTTAATGTCCAGGCCACTGCCAACATTATCGTTTTTGTCATTCATAGCTGCCCTCTCATGATAACATCAAAGAAGCCATCTACTACGAATCGCAAATCTCGTGTGTTAATGTTTTGTTAAGATTGTAGGATGGGGGCAAATGCCTCGGCACCCGCCTTAGGCCCGTCCGAGTGCTGCCAGATCGCGGTAATCACCGCAATAAAATCCGCCCCGGCCTCCACCAGCGGACGGCAATTCTCAGGCGTAATCCCGCCAATCGCCACGCATGGCACGGTGGTATGCACCACCCACCATTCCACCAGTTCAGGCGTCGGCGTACCCCAATGCGCCAGCGCTTCCGGGGTTTTGGAACTCGTCGGGAAAAATGCCCCGAACGCCACATAATCCGCACCTTCTTCTCCGGCCACCATCGCCAGATGCCGCGAGGCATGGCACGTCACTCCGACGGCTGCATCGGCGCCCAGCACCGCGCGCGCTTCCGCGACACTGCCATCTTCCTGCCCGATATGCACACCGTCCGCCCCGCATTCACGCGCCAGCTCCGGCGTGTCATTGAGGATAAATGCCACCTCATGCTTCTGACAGACAGGCAAGACAACCTCCGCTGCCGCAAGCACCGTCTCCCGCCCGGCACTCGGCAATGTTAGCTTCCCGTCTCCGGGCGTAGCTCCTTGCTGCTTCAGCCGCAGTTGGAACGCCTGTGCCAGCCCGGTAGAGAGCACCTGATCCAGTTGATCGGCAAACGCCGCCACATCGTCGATAACCGGCGGAGAAATAACGTAAAGGGAACAGTCGCTCATACGCGCGCCATTTAGCCCTGACCTCTAAGCCTTCTTATAAATATCGATGATATCGCCGAGCAGCGTGACTGCTTCATCTTTCGGGCGCTGGAACGCGTTCCGGCCAACGATAGAGCCATCCCCGCCACCGGCGGCAATGCCTTTAATTTCCTCCAGCACGTCTTTCGTGCCTTTGGCTGCGCCACCGGAGAAAATCACCAGACGGCGTCCGCCGAAGGTCGCCTGCTTCACATGCGCGATGCGTTCCGCCAGCGTCCCCATCGGAATCTTCTCGGATTCGTAGACTTTCTTGGCTTCGTCCAGCTCCAGATGGTCTGTCGGCGGCTTCACCTTGATGATATGCGCACCCAGTAGCGCCGCCATATGCGCCGCATAGGCACAAATATCCAGCGCCGTTTCACCCGGCTTGGTCAGCTCACCGCCGCGCGGATACGACCACACCACCACGGCCAGACCGACCGCCTTGGCTTCTTCCGCCATCTCGCGGATTTCTTCCATCATATCGAACGCATCGTCACTGCCCGGATAAATAGTGAACCCGATCGCCGAGCAGCCCAGACGCAGCGCATCGGCTACCGAGCCGGTCAGCGCCTGATTCGGTGCCGTGCCCATATTCGCCAGTGAGTTGGCGCTGTTGACCTTCAGAATCGTCGGGATCGCCCCGGCATAACTATCCGCACCGGCTTCGATCATCCCCAGCGGCGCCGCATAAGCGTTACACCCGGCATCGATCGCCAGTTGGAAATGGTAGTGCGGGTCATAGGCGGGCGGGTTTTTAGCGAAACTACGCGCCGGGCCATGTTCAAACCCCTGATCCACCGGCAAAATCACCAGTTTCCCGGAACCGGCCAGCTTCCCGTGCATCAGCATCCGCGCCAGATTGGCCTTCGACCCCGGATTATCGCTCTCATACCAGCTGAGAATCTTTTTTACTTTTTGTGTGACTCGCATCGTCGCCTCGTTTGGTTGTCTA
>JAUIJX010000085.1 GCA_030430795.1 Alphaproteobacteria bacterium
GATTCCGGGCGTTTCTCAACATCGTAGGTGATGCCTTCTTCCATATCGGATTTGGCTTTGCGGATTTTCTTATCGATCTCCTCGGCGCTGTCTTCCAGTTGGATACGCGAATAGTCGGATTCGTCCGATTTGCTCATCTTCTTCTTACCGTCGCGCAGGCTCATCACGCGCGTCGCTTCACCCAGAATCAGCGGTTCCGGCAGTGGAAAATACTCTGTGTTATAGGCGCGGTTGAAGGCTCCGGCAATATCGCGCGACAATTCCAGATGCTGCTTCTGGTCTTCACCGACCGGCACATGCGTGGCCTTGAACAGCAGAATATCCGCTGCCTGCAATACCGGATAACTATACAGCCCCAGCACTGCGTTATCCTTGTGTTTTCCGGCTTTTTCCTTGAATTGCGTCATGCGATTCAGCCAGCCCAGCGGAGTATGACAACCCAGCACCCATGCCAGCTCGGTATGCTGACGCACCGCTGACTGGTTGTAGAGGGTTGCTTTATCGGGATCGACGCCGCAAGCTACCAGCGCCGCGACCAGTTGGCGGGTGTTATCGAGCAGTGTTTCCGGGTTCTGGAAGACGGTGATGGCGTGCAGATCCACCACGCAGAACAGGCACTCATACTGCTCCTGCATGCCAACCCAATTGCGGATAGCACCGAGGTAGTTGCCCAAATGCAGATTACCCGTCGGCTGGATACCGGAAAATACACGTTCGTTCGTCATCACCATTCTATTTAACCACGCAAGCGGAATTGCCCTAGAAACCTCTGCTTCAGAGTGGGGTGAGAGGTAAATTTTTGTTAAATCAATGTCATCGAATTGTCACACGCAAAAATATGGGAAATTGGTATTATTTAGCTATGGACAAAGAAGAAGAAAAATATACGGAATCGTCTGCGTCTGCTTTCAGTAAAGAAGCCGAAGCCAAAGAAGATATTTCCGACGCTTCTCCGGCTAGTGGAGAATCAGCGGAAAAATCCGATGTCACTGGCGTTGGTAACTGGGCATTTAAACACCGCAAGGAATTCGTCGACAACCCGGTAGGCTGGTACGGCATTCGTAACGGTGTGAACGCTGCTGTGGCACTGGCCGGTCTGACGACGGTGATCGTCCCGGTACGTCATGGCATGAAGGGGATCGGCAAGCTGATCAATCCGACTATGGAGAAATCCGGTGCCCGTGCGCTGGCGTCACATCCAATGCTGGAAATGATGGTCGGGGTCGGACTTTCCTTTGCGACGTTCCGTACCATGTTCAAGGTGTGGAAGCGGAATTATGACCGCATTTTCACTAATGCAAAAAACCCTGAGGACTCTTCGCACGCCATTCATGATTTGCCGAAAAATATCTGGCATGACTTTAAAGAGATTGCTCCAATCGAGTATCCGGCCACCACTATTGCCGCTGTGCCGCTGGTGGCAATTCGCGGTGGGTTTGGTGGCGGCAGCCAGAAAAGCGATCTGCAGGACATGATCGGTAGTGTCCCGGCCTATACGCTGTTCTTTGAGACGACAGAACGTGTGTATCGTGGGTTTGGTAAGGATGAGAGCGCGGTGGAAGGTATCTTTCGCCACAGTGAGGCCAAAGGGCCGGAAGACAAACCGGATCACGGCAAGAAGGCGTATGCCACCTTTACCGAAGATACACCGGTGCGCTTGTTGCTGCGTAAGGTACCGGCAGTAGCGCTCGGTATCATGCCCTATATTTACCTGAACCGGAACATGTATAAAAAACAGGGCGGCACTGAGATTCCTAACGAAGGTGGAATGAAAGCCGATGACACGATGTGGCAATCCTGGAAAAAGGAAATTATGCCCTATGAAATGTTCCCGGCCTATACCATGCTGTCCGAATGGTGGCTGAACACCTATGACGGTGCGTTTGACCGGCTGCAGCGCAAGTATGATGAGACACAGCTGGTGCGTGACCGTGATAGCCTGAAAAACCCGGTCATTAATACCCTGACCGTGGCGCAGGCACATGAAGACGCTTCGCGCGATGAGTCTGCTACTCCAACCAATAGAGTAGAATCTTCCGGGCAATTGCAGGCGGATAAGCTGCACCCCGATCACCAAGCGCATCTCGGCGCATAATTTTTTCCCTTTTAGTTGAGTTTTCCATGACGCCTTGCTAAGGCATGAGCATGGCTATTAAACAGAACAGTTTTCTCGGACGTTTTCCTAAAACGCGTTTGCGGCGTAACCGTAAGGCGGGGTGGGCGCGTAACTTAGTGGCAGAGAACTGGCTGAATGTGCATGACCTTGTGTGGCCGCTCTTCGTGCAGGAAGGGGAAGGCAAACGCACCCCCGTTACGTCCATGCCGGGCGTGGAGCGCCTTAGCATCGATATTCTGATTGAAGAGATTAAGGAAGCCGCCGCCGCTGGCATTTCTGCTGTCGCTCTGTTCCCGGTGGTGGAGCAGGATAAGAAGAGCGATCTGGCGGAAGAAGCCTATAACCCTGAGAATTTAATGTGCCGCGCTATCAAGTCAGTGAAAGAGGCTGTGCCGAATATCGGGATTATCTGCGATGTGGCACTCGACCCATATACCACGCACGGGCAGGACGGATTGGTGATCGATGGTTATGTGCACAACGATCAGACGATTGAGGTGTTGTGCAAGCAGGCGTTGGTGCAGGCCAATGCCGGATGCGATGTGGTGGCGCCGTCGGATATGATGGACGGGCGAGTGACTGTGATCCGCGATTATCTTGACCTGCACGGGCATGAACTGGTGCAGATCATGTCTTATTCCGCCAAATATGCTTCCAGCTTCTACGGACCATTCCGCGATGCGGTGGGGTCTTCCGATAATCTGGGCAAGCATAGCAAGGCATCGTATCAGATGAATCCTGCCAATGGCGATGAGGCGATCCGTGAAGCGGCGCTCGATATTGCCGAGGGTGCGGATATGATTATGGTGAAGCCGGGCATGCCGTATCTGGATGTGCTGGCGCGGGTGCACGAGCAATTCTCCGTGCCGGTGTTTGCTTATCAGGTCAGCGGTGAGTATGCGATGATTCAGGCGGCGCATCAGCAAGGCTGGCTGGACGGGAAGCGCGCGATGCTGGAAGCGCTGATTGCATTTAAACGGGCAGGGGCGACCGGTATCTTTACCTACGCGGCGAAAGATGTCGCGATCTGGCTGCGCGATCATACGCAGCATCATACCTCTTTAATGAAAGCGTCCTAGTATCTAATACGGGCTGTAGACTTCGACCGGGATCAGACCACGCACGATGTGATCCTTGGCGTCTTCCACATTGTCGATCACCTCTTTGGTAATCAGATCCTTGTTGTGGATGTCGACGGCGTAGTCGAGGGCATTTTCACGAATCCCCAGATATTTGATACCTGGCTCCCAGCGTCCGCTGAAGGAGTTGGTGAGGGTATCATAGACCACGTTATCGACGCGTTTGACCATTGAAGTCAGCACGGTGCCGGGGAACAGGCCGTTCTGGTTGGTGTCCACACCAATGGCCAGCTTACCCATGTCGTCCGCGGCTTCCAGTACACCGATGCTGGAACCACCGGCAGCGGCGAAGATGACGCCGACACCAGCGTTAAATTGCTTCTTGGCCAGCGCCTTGGCGCGTTCCGGATTGCTCCATGCTTCCGGCGTATCTCCAACATTGTCGCGGATCATCTCAATATCCGGGCGGGCATAACGCGCACCCTGATAGAAGCCGAGGGCGAAGTTACTGATCAGCGGGACATCCATGCCGCCGATGAACCCGATCTTGTTGGTCGGGGACATATAGCCCGCCACCATGCCGACGAGGAAAGCACCTTCGTGATCTTTGAAGTTGATGGATTGCACATTGTTGAATAATGGCGGCACGATCCCGTCAATCACGGTGAATCGTACTTCCGGATACTGGTCAGCCAGTGAGAGGATCGGCACCACATTCTGAAAGCCGACGGCGATGATATGGGTGGCGCCTTTCTCTGCGATGTCGCGGATGAACTCGGTGCGGTCCTTGCCCTCCGGCAGGCGGAATTCTTCATAGTCGATGCCGACCTCTTCCTTGGCGCGGGTAGCACCGCGTTTCATGGAATCGATAAAGGCATGGTCGCCCTTGCTGGAGGATTCATAAATGATTGCCGGGCGGAATTCATCGTCTGCCTGTGCCGGAATGGCACTCAACAGCGTGGCAACCAGCAGGGCAACGCACATCGTTAAACGGCAAAGAAAATGTATCGCAAATCTCGACTTCATGTATAGATTCTCTGGCTGTTTCGGGTGTGTGATGCTACACCTATAGGCGTTTTGCCGCAAGTTTTAATCATTTTGGGGTTTCAGACCGGAGATCATGAGTAAAGCGACCGATTATTCCAAACACCTGCAGTCGTTGCGTAAGCAGATGCAGAAACACGCGGTAAATGCTTATTTGCTGCCGGTGACAGACGAATATCAGGGCGAATATTCCGCCGATTATGCGCGGCGTGTCACCTGGCTGTGCGGGTTTGATGGTTCCGCCGGTGTGCTGGTGGTTGCGAAGGAAAAGGCCGCGTTATTTGTCGATGGACGCTATACGCTACAGGCGCAGCAGGAAGTCGATGGCAATGATTACGAGATTCTCAACAGCGCCAGACAAGCGCCTGACCAATGGCTTGGAGAGCATGTGAAAGAAGAGGAGTCGGTGGGGTATGATCCGCGCCTGTTCACCATCACTCAGATTCAACGCTTTGAGCGTATGCTGGGTAAAAAGAAAATTGCGCTGACAGCGATTACACCAAACCTGATCGATACTGTCTGGGACGATCAGCCGGACAAACCTCATCAGCCCGTGCTGCTGCATGACGAAGCCTATGCCGGAGAATCCAGAGACGCCAAGACCGAGGCGCTGGCCTCCACCTTGCGGCGTGAGCAACTGGACGCCTGTATTCTGTGCCAGCCGGATAGTATCTGCTGGCTACTCAATATGCGCGGACAGGACATCCCCTATAACCCGTTGCCGCTATGCTACGCGATCGTGAAGAAGAATGGTGACGTCGTGCTGTGCCTTGAGCCATCGCAGGTGACGGAAGAGGTGCAGACGGCACTCGGCAAACAGGTGAGTGTCCTGCCGGAAAGTGAGCTGGCGGACACATTGCAGGCATTCGGCGAGGAATCGCGGCGGGTTGGGCTGGACCCCGTGCAAACGCCAATGTGGTTCCGGCAGCAACTGGAAGAGGCCGGGGCGGAGATCGTCTCGTTTGACAATCCGTGCTCTCTCCCCAAGGCATGCAAGAATGACAAAGAGATCGAGGGAATGCGGCAGGCTCACATCCATGACGGCGCGGCACTGGTGCGGTTTCTGAGCTGGTTTGATTCGCTGGCTGATAATGAAATCGTTAGCGAACTGGATGTGGTAGACCATGTAGAAAAAGCCCGGCGCAAGCATGCGGATTATCTCTATCCCAGTTTTGCGACGATTGCCGGGAGCGGGCCGCACGGCGCTATTGTCCATTACCGTGTCGATGAAGATTCTGATAGGAAGATTGGGCATGATGAAGTGTTGCTGCTCGATTCCGGCGGGCAATATCCCTACGGCACCACCGATATCACCCGTACGATGGTGCGCGGCGAAGCGCCTACCGGATTTAAAGAGCATTTCACACGGGTGCTGAAAGGGCATATTGCGCTGGCGCAATCGGTATTCCCGGAAGGCACCAGTGGTACGCAGCTCGATATTCTGGCACGGCAACCATTATGGGATGCCGGACTGGATTACGAGCATGGTACTGGCCACGGTGTTGGCGCGTTCCTGTGCGTGCATGAGGGGCCGCAGCGTATCAGCAAGCGGGGTGGGGATGTGCCGCTGCGCGCGGGTATGATTCTCTCCAATGAGCCGGGCTATTACAAAACCGATCATTACGGTATCCGCATTGAGAATCTGGTGCTGGTTTGTGAGGGCGAACTCTCCGAAGGGCGGCGTTTTCTGCGCTTTGAGACACTGACATTGGTGCCGATCGATACCCGGCTGATCCATATGCCATTGCTCGGCGATCACGAAAAAGCATGGCTGAACACCTACCATCAGCGCGTGCTGGAGACGCTGAGCCCGCACCTCAACAGCTTTGAAGTCGAATGGTTGCAACAACGCTGCCAACCGATCTAGGATAGCCGCATGTGGATCACGGCATTTTTAAAAACATTACGCACGGCGTTTAAGGCGTATTTCATCCGTATGCTGCTGTTGTCACTCGGCATCACGGCCATCGGCTATGCAGTGTTTTTCTACGGCGTGACGTGGATACTGGGCGCGACCAGCTTTATCAGCATTGGCTGGCTGGAGTGGATACTGGACTGGCTGGCGGGTATCGGCACCGGGATTATCGCCTGGTTCCTATTCCCGGCCATCCTGCCACTGATTGCCTCGATGTTTATGGAGGTTATCGCTGGACAGATTGAGAAACAGGAATACGACATGGCCAAACCGCCGAGTCTGCCGTTCTGGCCGGAAGTGTGGAACGGGCTGGCCTTTGCCGGATGGTCACTGCTGCTCAATGTGCTGGTGCTTCCGTTTTATCTGTTCGCGCCGCTGATTCCGTTTATCTATTACTCGCTCAACGCCTATCTGCTGGGGCGGGAATTCTTTGAGATCGTGGCCGGGCGGCATATCGGCAGACGCGAGGCCAAGCTGATGCGCCAGACCAGTTATCGTTTCCATGTGTTTATGGCCGGGCTGGTGATTGCGGTGAGTGTGAATATCCCGATCATCAACCTGTTTGCACCGTTTATCGGTGTGGCGATCATGGTGCATCTCTACCAGCGGACGCTGGCTAAGGCGTAGTGTTGTGAATATCCGGTGTACGGATATGTTCGGCGCGAAAACCAATCCCGATAATCCATCCCATCCAATGCTGGAGAAACGGCAAGGCCGATAACAGCCGAATCATCAATGGCGGTTTAAAGGGTTTGTCGGTTTGCAGCACTTTGTAAATCACACGCTCATGGATGGCGACCTGCATACGTTGTGTCATGCGCACCGGCCAGCTACGGCGTTTTTGTACCTTTGCCAGCATGTCTTCCGATACAGCATTCCGGGATAACGGCTCTGCCAGTATGTTCGCTGCTGCTACCGCATCCTGTACGGCGAGGTTGATGCCGACACCACCAACCGGGGACATGGCATGGGCGGCATCGCCGATACAGAGCAACCCGTCACGGTGCCAACTGGTCAGGAAATCGACTTTTACCGTCAGCAGTTTGACGTGATCCCAATCCTCAATCTCACTCAATCGTCCTTTAACAAAAGGAATATGCGCTTCGATATGCTGGCGAAAGGCTGGTAAGCCTTGTTCTTTGACCGTATCAAAATGCCCTTTGGGAATGACATAGGCGCATTGCCAGTAATCGCCGCGGTGGATCATCACCAGCATACTGCCCCGTTGCATGCTG
>JAUIJX010000086.1 GCA_030430795.1 Alphaproteobacteria bacterium
GGGGTCATCAGATTGTGATCCGGGTTGACCACGCTATCTGCTTTTGCTGTCTGGTATTTATCCGCGTTGACGAATGCCATCCCTACCCACTCACAAATAGCGCGGAAGGTTTCAATGGTGCTCAGGTTCAGTTCACCGAAACCCAGACGCTCGATTTTGAGCATCCCGATAACATGATCGGTTTCCGGATCGACCAGCGGACCAGCCAGCACGCCCTCACCGTCGAGAATGCGCTCATGCTCATCGTTTGCTACACACAGCACCTGGTTGTTACCCACGACCTCACGGAACAGTGCCGAGGTATTGTCATAGTTGCGCTGGTAATGGTCTGAATCCGCCCAGCCATGAATGATGGTGGCGTCAGCAGAGCCGTTTTCACGCAGGTAAATAGAGAATTTATCCGGTCCCAGCACGGCACTGATCAGCTCTTGCACACCGTCCAGCACGTCTTTCGGGTCCAGCTTTTCAATAGCTTTTGCGGCATGGTACGTGTCGATAGATGACCGCAACTGGCCAGCAATACGCATTTCCAGTTTTTGTTTCGTATCCCGTACCCATTCATAGGATTCGGCAATTTTCTCTTCACGCTCACGAGACAGACGCAGCTCATCACGTAACTCAGCACGCTCTTTAATATGGCGGTCACGAATCATACCGATAAGCACTCCAGCCACCAGCCACATCAGTGGGCGAATGGTCACTTCATGCAGGTAGGCATACATATCCTGATTGAAGTCCTGCTCCGGCAGATTACCGAATAAGAGAGCGATCGTTGCGACAGCGACAGCTACCAGCGCTTCACCGGAACCGTATTGCGCCGCAATCAGGATCACAATAATCCAGTACGGGTGAGGCATGACATCCCAGAAGCGGTTGCCGTCCCCGAGTGCATAGTCACATACGAAGGCCACCAAGAAGAATAGCAGTATCTCCACCAGCGCCGATACTCGTATCCCTAAAAATTTTGCTTGTTCATTCATGGGTTTGCTCTCTTACCAAATTATTTCCTGTTTAATTAATACCTGTAGAGGAGGTGCGCTCCGATACGTGTGATGTCGTCATCCGTTTCACCGTTACCAATACCGTGGAAGGCACGCGCCTGGAATTCCAGATCGTCAGTGATTTCATGCGTGAAACGCAGTTCACCGAGCGGGCCGTTACCGCCGAGACGGTCATAGCCGTAACCCAGCAGGTAGTCGATATAGGTTTGTTTAGTGAAGTTATAGGTTCCGGCCACTGCCACAGAGTGAACTTCACGGCTGCGGAATGGGAACGGACGGAAGCTGGCACCGGTACCGTCAATACGATCCTGATGATCCAGTTCATACTCAGCATCCAGCCCGTAGATGAGAGCAACATAAGGTTTGTTACTTACCTGATAGGTTACGCCGCCTTCAATACCAACACTGGAGGCAACGTCGGTGTCACCGTCTACATTGTAGCGGTTGAGGCTAACTCCACCATTGACGGTAATGTCCTGATCGATACGCGCCATGTGATGCAATGCCGCGCGGTCGCGGGTGGCATCATCCAGCACACCTTCTACGAACTCCCAGTACGGGCGGTGATATTCGAGGTCTACACCTGTCTGACCCAGCCAGTTGATGAAGCTGAAATACCCGCCGAGACCTACCGTATCATTGTTGGCAAAAACAGACGCCTTATACGTTGTGCCATCTTCTTCTACGTAGCGGGCAAAGATTTCCGCACGCTGGCGGTCATCTTCGAACTGACCAATACGACCATCGGCACGGCGGATACCATTAGCTGAATCCACAAAGTTGTTTTGTACTTCGGCACCGACATCCAGACCATCGCTCACTGTCGCGAAGCCGGAAATGGTGGTGATCTGCTCATCGTTATCACCCAGCATGCGCCATTCGTGATCCAGCTTGATATGCTGTGCATGCAGCTTCTCAATGTCACGCTTCAGGTCTTCGATATCTTCGTTTTCCGGTGACAGCGCTTCCGCTTCGCGCAGCAGGCGCAGCGCACGGTGCCAGCGACCCACGTAGTTTTCTGCGTTAGCCGTGTAACCCAGCAGTTGCGCATCGTTCGGGTATTGCGGCATCAATTCATTGAGACGCTCGACTGCTTCATAGTGGTTACCGGTTTCGATATCCATTCGCGCATTAAGCAGTTCATAACGCAGACGCGCCTGTGCATCGAGATGCTGTGCCGCGCGTGACTCATCTTTCTGTGGGATAATCATTACGGAACCGTCTTTGGTGCGCACCACTTCCATAGTGTATTCCGGTTTTGCCGTTACCAGCACACGGTCATAGCCCTGAGACACAAAGCCCATCCAGTCGTAGGCCAGCACGGATTGTGATGAAATTGCCGGCTCATCTGCTTGCGCCGGATTGAATGCCAGCAGCAATTCCTTACGGTTGTTCAGCAGCTTGTATGCGGTGAACTGATTGCCGGAAAGTTTCAGCGGCAGACCTGCACCACCGGACGTCATGGTAGCGTGTGGCGATGCGAGCACGGCACGGGCATCATCGTAGCGCTTCAGTTCCACAAGCGCGCTGATGAAGTCACCTTTCAGCACCGGATCATCCGGGTAGCGTTTCATCGCTTCCACGAAACCGGCCAGACCGCCCTCAACATTGCCCAGATGAATCTGGCTTTGCAGTGCCTTGGATTCCATATCAGCCGTGCGGAATGGCTCCGCTGCGACTACATCCATGGTTGCCTGATAATATTTCAGAGACTCTTCCTGCTCATCTTCACGACGCAGCAACTCACCATAATAGTAGTAGGCGAGGTAAGCGTCTTTGTCCGGGGTCTGATTATGCTGACGCAGGATCAGATAGTCCGCCAGATATTCTTTCGCATCGGAATAATCCGCTTCGCCGAATGCCATCACACCGACTTCACGCAGCGCTTCCTGATCGTTCGGGATCATGCGGTGTAGTTGCTTGAAGGCCATTTCAGCGGAGTCTTCCAGACCGTAGTCACGCGCCGCACGCGCATACTGACGGATGGTTTCCGGCGGAAAGCGATCGTCTTTCAGCGTGTTGAACAGCAGCGCCATGTCATTGTCACGCTTCAGTTCATACAATGATTCCATATAGGTATTCAGGATTGCCGGATGACGGATACTGTCCGGGTGTTGCTCGACCAGTGCCACCATATCTTCGGCAGATGCATAATCGAGAAGGTATTTCACCCACAGCTGACGGTCGGCAGCGTCTTCAGCGGTCACTGCACGGCTATACAGCCAGTTGAGTTGATCGCCACTGAGGCGCGGCCCCCAGATATACAGCAATTGCTTCACATCATCACTTTCCGGCCCGGCATCTTTCGCCAGCTCGGAGAAAATAGACAGCGCATCTTCACGGAAGCCTTTATCAAGCAGCGTGAACGCGATGGAACGTTTTTCATCGATGGTGATGTGCGGCTGTTGCGCAGCCAGCATCCAGAAGTCGCGTGCTTCTTCGTATTTACCTGCTTTATTAAGGTTTTCCGCATAGAGGAATGCCCACTCGCCACCGCGACTCAGCGCATATTGACGCACATACGGCATAGCAATGTCAGAACGGCCTGCGTCAATCAGCGCATAGATCAGCGCCAGTTTTCGACGCTCAGACAAGCGACCGGATGACAGCATTTCTGACGCGAATTCAGCCAAAGGCTGGCGGTAAGATGGGTCTTTGCGCGCTTGCGATACCAATGCCCCCAGATAGGCATCAATGGCATCATCAGACAGTTCGCCTTCCTGCTCCAGCAGTTCCAGCGCTTCCGGGAATTGACCGTTACGCATATAGGCATTGGCCAGATAGGTGCGTGTGTCCGACGTATTAGCGCGCTCGTACAGCAGTTCTGCCATCGCCAGTGACAGGCGGTCATGGCTGTTATCCGATGCCAGGAAGTACAGGTCAGTCAGCAGACTCTCCGATGTCAGCGCTTCGTTACGCGCCAGCCAGTCGATAACCTCTTCGTCGCGACCGTTGGCAGCAGCCAGCTTCACCCATACACGCTCGACATCGGCGGTGGTGTCTTCGCTGCGGTACTGATCCATCAGCTCCATGCCGCGCTTGAAGTACTTCATGTCGATATACAGGTTGCCCAGCACAGCCAGACGAGCATTATTCATGTCGCCTTCACTCAGCTCTTCGATAAAGCGCTCAGCACAGCCGTTCTTACCGACACGCGCACAGTTGCGCGCAATAATCAGTCGGTGCTGATCGGTAATCTCGTCACCAGCGGCATATTCTTCGATATTCTCATCCGCTTCAGCCTTACGCAGTGCCAGATTCAGCACAATCTCAAACAGTGGATGTGCATCCAGATACTCTTCCGTGCCCAGCTGGTCATTAATACGATTCAGCAGGCTGCGCTTATTGGTGATTGATGCCAGCTCAACCAGCGAAATCGCTTGAATTTCATCGATATTATCGGCTGTGATTTGTTGGCTAAGCTCATCCACCAGTTCATCATCACCGCGCTTGAGCGCCAGCAGCAGATAACTATCCAGCAGGTCCGCCGGAAGCGCATCATCCTGATACAGACGCGTCAACATCGCATACGCTTCTTCGTCACGACCAAATGTCAGATGCAGCTGCACCTGCTCGAATACCAGCGGCTTGTATTCAAAGATTGTTTCCGCATACGGATCGATAAATTCCTGTGCTTTTTCCGGCGCACCTTTGTAGTGCATGATATTCGCCAGACGTGCCACTTCTTCAATATTCTTGGTACGACCGCGCCACCAGACGGATTCGTTATACGCTTCTTCGTACTGCGCTTTATCCATCAACAGACTAACCAGCAACTGCAACGCGTCAAACGGCATCTGATCCGGATTGTTCTGGCGCAAAGTCTGCAGCACAGAGATTGCCTCTTCCGTATTCTGGTTGGACGCCATGATGTTCGCCAGCTCAACGAACTGATGCGGCTCCAGCTGTTCTTTCTGTTCAATCAGCTCACGCAGTGCATCGGCTTGCTTGGCATAGTCTTCGTTGAAGTTGTAAATATCAGAAAGGTTACGGGTAATGTCTTTGTTACCGGAAATACGTTTGATTTCCTCAAGATTTCGGATGTAGTCATCCGGGCGTTGTGCGTATTGATACAGTGTTCCCAGCTGTTTACGCGCTTCGATATTGGTCGGGTTTTCTTCTACAAAACGCTCAGTGATGTTGATCGCTTCGTCAACATTCCCTTCCTGCAGGTAAATATCGACCAGCGCACTGACTACGTCTACGGAAAGATCACCGGACTCCAGCTGCGCCAATAGAGACTCTTTGGCTTTGTAGGCATCTTTATTGAAATCGTATACCTGCTCCTTGTAGTTGATGACCGCCACTTCTTTTTCACTAGGAATCAGATAGAGGCTGGCGACAATACCAACAGCAATCAGCAAGACAATGATGAGATATACTTTTCTCATACAACCTACACTTCTTTATTGTTTCTTCAATACCTTGATATTTACAGGCTCTCGACCCACTACATCAAGTGTTATACTTATTACGCCGTCCCGATCTGTCTCCATCTCAGCGGTCTGTATGACATTTTCGTCACGTGAGACTGCTACGGCATATACTCCTGTTTCCGGCATTTTCCAAATAAATTTACCAATACCGTGTCCGGAGGCGCTGAATATTAACTGTTTGTTAATCAATGTCAAGCGATTTATAAACCAATTACTTTCAATAAGATAAGGGTTTTTCGATACGGCATAGCGGGAAAAATTCTTCTTCTTTTTTAATTGTAGAATTGGTTCATCCACGTCGGGGTTGAGCGCAATGTATAAATTCCCCTGAAAATAGCGCTGGCCAATTACCCCTTCCGAAGCATCAATATCCACCTCCAGCAATGTTGCCTCGTCCATACGCAACGTATTCAGCTTGCCGCGGTTACTGACGCGCCAGCGCCCTTCCCCCTCTCTGGTCAATTGCGCGGTATAAAACCCGTTGGCAATTTCCGCAAACTGACTGGCATAGATATCAAACGTATCCTGCTTGCGCGCAAACTTCACATTCTCCACTACCGCACTCAGGCTGGCCTGTTTCTCTCCTGAATACATGTGGTAATAAATATTGAACGGCTGCACACGCATCGGCATTTCCGTGTTCTTGACTGTACTTTGCAAATACACAAAGCCATAGAAACGATCCGTCCACAGGTTCGTGTATGTGTTCTCATTACTATTGGACGAAAATATCTGCCGCTCATTTCCGACCAGCAGGCCAATTGGCGACACCGATGCATAGGACGGGTATTCATTATCGTAACGCGAATCACCGCCGTTGATATTGAGCAGCCCCGCCTCTCTGGTAATGCGCAATGCTTTCTCATACGGCCCGGTATCTCCCGACCACTGTATCAGGCGCACCTCTTTATCTTCAGGTACAAGCTTTTTGATATATTCAACAGAACCAACAATTTCCCGTTCTATATTAAACGGTTCACAGGCATAGCTCCGCGGTGTTTCATATTTGTTTTTGTAGAGCTCGCCGCGGTAATCCTCATCCACCATGCTTTCAAATAACTCTATACCCGTATTGTCCTGACTAAGATAAGGTTTCCACGATTCCTCCACATCTTCTTCAAACAACAAGCGGTATAGCCCTTTACGTTCCGGCTTCTGCGGATAACGGTCCAGTATCGCCGCCTCCTCGCGCGGGTCAGCGTCTTTAAAATAGCCCCAAAACAACGGATGACTGTAGGTATGGCTGGTTGGCTCTACATTCGGCAGCGCAAAGATTTTTTTGGCAATTTCCTCACTGGCATGCAGACCATAACAATTTTGATCCAGTTCGGCCGTTATTGCGCTGACGCTCACAGGAATATCCGGGAACTGCTTGAGAACCTCATTATATATAACCTCCGAAGACAGCACCTTCCCGCGCTTATAACGCTTAATCCCCGTTACATTATTCCAGCCATCACCATCAATATGGCTATAAAAAATCCGTCGTCCGTTTACGGTGGTGACATCCGGCTTCGGCTCATTCACATCATTGAATACCAACCGGAGAAAGCGGAATGGATTGACGTACCATTGCTGGACCAGCAGCTCCTCCTCTTTCTTCCGTTTGGCCTCTTCGTCATCACCTTCTTCCTCGATCGGCAGCAGCGGGTACCCCTCAAAAATCGCCATACCAGCAGCAATGTAGCCCCCCTTATCGCTGGTGATCACCAAATCACTGACCAATTGCGCAGGAGGCTCCGCCTGCATCTTGAGGTGCGACACCGCACGGCCACTGATTGCGATCACATCTGCATATGACGGCAGCACCGCCGGGAGCGAGCGCTCAAACCCAATTAATTCCGGATCCTGATACACAATGTCAGATTCATAAGTCAGCTCATTCCATGAATTGAGATCCTCAATCCCTATC
>JAUIJX010000087.1 GCA_030430795.1 Alphaproteobacteria bacterium
GTAGGCGTAGGCTCAGGAGTCGGTTCTGGCGTAGGCGTAGGCTCAGGGGTCGGCTCTGGCGTAGGCGTAGGCTCAGGGGTCGGCTCTGGCGTAGGCGTAGGCTCAGGGGTCGGCTCTGGCGTAGGCGTAGGCTCAGGAGTCGGTTCTGGCGTAGGCGTAGGCTCAGGAGTCGGCTCAGGCGTAGGCGTAGGCTCAGGAGTCGGTTCTGGCGTCGGTGCCGGAGTAGGATCCGGAACTTCCGTACATACGCCAGCAGGGCCACCGGCCTTGAAGCAGTTAATGTTACCATTGATTTCGTCAGCCGTGATCACGATGTCACCACCGAAATCACCCTGATACTCATCGGTCAGCAGTTGCTTATCTTCACCGTTCTTAGTCAGCGTACCGGTCTCAGTGCCGCCCGTGGTATTGATCGTCGTGTTACTGATCGTCGCTTCACCGGTCAGGGAAGCAGTCAGGAACACATCACCGCCAGTCGTACCCACCAGTGAGTTCAGCAGCTTCATATCTTTCTGCGCGTTGACGTCGATATCGCCGCCATCGGTGTACAGCTCAATATTATTGAGGTTGATATCGTTCCCGGCGTCAATATCCAGCGAACCGCCATCGGTGGTGAAGGTATTGGTGTTTTTGATCTCCACGTCATGCGCAGCGTTCACAATCATGTTACCGCCGCCGGTCTGAATATCCACGTTATCCAGCGTAATGTCGTCATTAGCGATCAGTTGCAGCAGCCCGCCACTGGTAATCAGTGAACTGGTGTTGGTCACCTCAATATCGGTTTCGGCGTAGAAATCGATCACCCCGCCGTTGGTCTGCACATCGGTGTTGCTGACTTCCACGTTACGGTCGGCATCAAAATCGATATCCCCGTTATTCGTGGTAAAGGTGATATTTTCCAGCAGGATATCGCGTCCTGCTTTGGCAGTCACGCCAACACCCGGAGCAGCAATGTTCACAATCGTATCGAAGTCGATATCTTCCGAAGCAGCCAGCATAATGTTACTGGCAGCGCCATTGATGGTCGCCACGTCGATCAGTGCCGTACCGCCGGTCGTATCGTCATTATGCAGCGCCGGATTGTACGCAACGGCACCGGCCGTACCGGTCGCTACCACTTTAATGGTCTGCGGGTCGATCAGCCAGTAACCGACTTTGCCGTAACCGCTTTGTGCCAGCGTATTGACGAAACCGGACGCAATGGTGATGGTCTTCTGACCAGACGTTTCGACGAAACCGCCGTCACCGCCGAACAGACCGCCGCGAGCAAACACCGTACCGTCAAACACGGCAGCATTGTCAGCCCAAACGATCACGTCACCGCCATCGCCCAGATCGGTTGCATCGGCAGAAATCAGCGCAGAAGCGCCCACCGTGGTATTCTTAGCGTTAGCAACAGACGCATCCACGCCTTGCTTACCGCCACCGACACGCACCGAACCGCCGCCGGTCTTACCGGAAGCATTCAGCGTACCGGTCACGTTCACGTCACCGCCGCCGGCTGTCAGCACGATCTCACCGCCTTTGGATACCAAAGAACCGGCTTCGATCACGCCGCTGTTATTCACAACGCCGCTCACCAGACCACTGGCGGAAGCAGCTTCCATGACCACCACGCCACCTTCAGCGGCAATGCGGCCAGAGTTGTCGGCAGACAGGATGCGCTCGGACGTATCATCGTCCAGCGCCAGCGATACCAGCCCGTCACCATGCAGGTCGACGGCGAACGTATCGGCAGCTGCCAGATTCACTTTAGACAGGCGGCCCTGGATCACGCCGCTGTTTTTCACCTGCGGCGCTACCAGCGCCACCAGACCGGTATCCTGCACCGTGATCGTACCATCGTTGATCACCGCGGCATTTGGATCGCCCGGAATGTTAAACGCCTTGGTCTGGCTGTCGCTCAGGAAATCGCTGTTAGCGATATCGGCGCTCGTTGCCACGAAAGACGCAGTGTTGATGTTACCCGTTTTACCGATCAGCACCCCGTTCGGGTTGATTAGCACGACCTGCCCGTTAGCGGACAGCGTCCCGTTAATCGCGGAAATCTGATTGCTGTTTACCACGCGGTTCAGTGCGACAGAACCGGCGCCCGGCTGATTGAAGCGGGTGGTTTCACCCTGACCGATGCTGAAATCGTCCCAGTTGATGATGACTTTGTCAGTTGCCTGATTGACCGTCAGCGTGCTGCCGGCTGAGCTGATCGCTGCCTGACCGCTGCCCGGAACCACCTTGCCGCCCACCGGATTCGCGTGTGCGCCACTAAGGACCGTCATGGATGCCAGTGCTGTCGTCGCACCCAGCACCACCAGATGTGATCCTGCTTTTTTCGTTCCGTTAACGATTACATTGGAAACCGTTGAACCACCTTGAAGCGCGCTAAGCGCCTTGCTTTTAGTCAAATTCATCACTTGCCTCTAACGGGTTTTTGTTAATTCCGCGTTTAAAATTGCTAACAACTTATTAACGCATTTTCACATAAAAGCAAGTGCTAGTTGCAACTTTCTTTTATGGGTGAATAAAAACTCACACTGTTATAGACAAATTTGGCGAACAAACAATCCTAAAATCGCTTGATCAGGTTGAAAAAGAAGCGTGGATCGTCATCACCCTCGGATGCCACATTGCGCGTCAGCGGTAATGCAACTTCCACCTCGCCGGAGACAGCTTCCATCAGGTTGAAGCGTACGCCCATACCGGTTGAGGAGAGTGATTCACGCGCCTCTTCACCCACCAGCGGCGTATTCAGCCATACGGTGCCAATGTCGTAGAACGCATACAATTGATAGGATTGCAGGATACCTTCCGGATCATAGAGATCGCCGTAGCGAAGTTCCAGCTTACCGGCCACCCCTTTATCCCCAAGAATCTCGGAGCCGTCATACCCGCGACCGAATCCGCGTCCGCCGATAGCGAACTGCTCGGAGGTCAGCAGATTATCATTAGAGTATTGACCGGCCGTCCCGGCGAATAATGACCAGGTTTCGGTAATATCCTGAATACGGGACAGCGCCGCTTCGAACGCCGTATAAGTATGTTCGCCGTTTACGCGGCTGCGACCAACACCGTTGGTGGACGCGCCCAGCACATCGATCCCCTGACGGATACCGGCTTCCAGCTGGTTCACACCGTCCAGATTATCCACCTTATCATATTCAATCCCCGCGGATACGGTACGCACGCGGTCATCGAAAATCTGCGTACCCAGAATATCGTTCTCGGAATTCTGAACACGGAACTCAGAGGTGAAATTCAGGTTTTCGTTACGGGTACGAATCCACGGATACAGGTAATCCAGTTCGAAAAGTTTGGTTTCACCTTCGATATTCAGTGGCTTCAGGCTGCTGCCCGGCTCCACATCAGTGTATGCAATGCGCGCGGTCAGGCGGGAACCTTCTTCGCCCAACTGATGCTCATAAGTATAGTCGCCGAACAGGACTTCTTCGAATTCCGCCGTGCTCAGCACGCGGAACGTATTCCGCTCGTACATCCCGAGCGCAGAGTTCGCTGCCAGCGTACCGGTCAACTGGTAACGCCCGAGGAAACGGTTACCGTGGTTGTCCACCTGCAATGCGCCTTCCACGAAATCATGTGAAAGCGTCACCGCCATATCGGTACCACCGGTCTCACTTGGCGATGCCTGCAGCACGCTACGCGCCGTCACACCCGGCAAATCATCCATCAGCAACAGATAGCGTTCCATCGTCTCGGCACGTACCGGACGCTCTGATTTAATC
Source organism: Alphaproteobacteria bacterium (assembly GCA_030430795.1). Taxonomy (GTDB): domain Bacteria; phylum Pseudomonadota; class Alphaproteobacteria; order Rickettsiales; family UBA998; genus JAUIJX01. Next base: position 3,738 of record JAUIJX010000087.1, read on the forward strand.
TTGTCGGCATACGCCTGCAGCAACTCTTGGTCGCCTTGAATATCACCGTTGATCGTTACATTGCTCACATAGCCTTCCACCGCGCGGAAGGTTACACGACCACCAGAGATTTTCTGCGGCGGCAGAATCACACGTGACAGGATATAGCCGTCAGCGCGGTATTTCGCGGTCAATTCGCGGGCAAGCCCCTGCAGGTCAGCGAAGGACACAGCCTGACCGACACGATCGCCATACACGCTTTCCAGATCGGAAGAAGAATAAACGGAAGAGCCTTCCAGACTCACGGATTCCAGCGTGAATGCTTTGGTAGCGTCACCACCGCGTGCCACCGCTTCATCCCCACGCTTATCGATAATAATGTCTACCGGTGCACGGCGCGGCGTCTCACGTTCCAGACGTTTGATCACCTGACCCGGGTCAACCGTAGACGGTGCCACCTGCGCAGATGCAGCTGAAGCGATCATCGCCAGCGCAAAGGCGGAGGTAGAAAAATACAAGGTGCGCTTAGAGCGCTTCACAGTCACATTGCTTGCTCGCATAGCAGAGTCTCCCATTATGTTAGCCGCATGGTATGCCCTATCCAGCGAGAAATTCAAGCCATTAATCGAAGTTATTAAGAAATCACTAATCCCCGCCGCAACAATGGTGTCATTTATGCGACAGTTGTGCTTGTGGATAACCCAAGCACGAGATGGAAAATGGAGCGAAAATGCAGGCTCCGGATTGCCTGTCTCTGCTTTTTGTTCCTGCGAGGAAGGCGAGGCGACGTGTAGGTCAAAGTCTACACGAGCCGAAGCATGACGAAGCAGGGGCAAAAATGAGAGGCAGGCTAGTCCCGTAGATGTAGAAAGGTCGATGCATACGGCGCCGCCGACTTCACACGCGGTGTCCCAAGCTGTGCCGACCAGCTCACAATCACATAGCGCGTACCACTGGTGGTTGGGCGTGCCGCGTGCAGATAACGATGATCGGACGGAAACGCCACCAGCATCCCGGCCTTGGGCTTGAACGCATAGTTCAGCGAATCGAACGACAGCTCCCCGCCCCCGTAATCCTCGTTGAGATAGAGCAACACACTGACGTCACGATCCTGCGAGCGATACCAGACGCGCGTATCGCGATCCATATGCTCGGCATCGGCATGCGGATCGTACTTCCCGCCGGCGGAATAGCGCAGAATCTGTGGCCGCTCGAACCATTCGAACGGCTTACCGTAAAACGGCGCCAACCGTTGGCTGTAAATATCGACAAACAACGGGATAATCTTGTCGGAAATCGCGTTGATCGACACCTGATCGGTAATCCGCCCGGAAGACGGCTTGGTCATCACCTTATCGGCACTGGAGCGATCATGATCCACCACCTCCAGCTTGCGCCCGACCGTGCGATCGGCATAATCCATCAGATAGTCGCACATCGCCGGGGACGCAAAATTCTCAACCAGCAATACCCCGCCCGGCACACCGTCCGTCAGCAGCTTGGGCTCAGGCCGCGCGCCATTCGCCTCCTGCGTCGCAAACAGCCGGTCCGGCAGCGGATACGACAACACATCCGTACTTGCCGGTTCAAACGCATCCACCGGCACATTGATATAGGCTGACACAATGCGCCCGCTCTGTTCCTTCGCTGGTGCCGGAGTGGGCTGCTCTTTCTCCTGCTTGGCTGGCGCTGCATCTTCTTGCGGCAGATAGGCCTCTCCTCCCTCGATAAACCCGCAATGCAACGCCTTCGCCGTCACCTCTCCACGTCGGAAATCAATCCCGGCTGCTTCGGCAAACGCTTCCAAGTCCCGCGCATCGCCATGCCCGTAGCGATCCATCTCCGCCAGCGCTTCCTCTGAGCGCGCCAGATCGATCCCGAGTAAATGATTGCGCCGCTCTATGGCTCGCTGATTCATCTCTGCCCAGCCGGGATGGTCACTCCAATGCTTATGGCGCACCGCATTCCCGGCCCCGTCATACCAGTGATACAACGCCACTTTAGTCGGATGATAGATGTTCCAGCCGTGCGTATAGAGCCGTGCCGCGAAACACATCTCCTCCTGCTCGAAATAAAGATACGGGTCTGCCGGCACATCGCGCACCAGCCTGCCCGGCGCAAACAGACAACCCGGTGCCGCGAACAATCCATTCAGCGGTGCTGGCGGCACCCCTTTCAGCGTCTCCCCGCAAAAGCGGATATCGCCGCCTTTGGTCGGCAACTGCGCCCGCACCGCCGTCAGCGAAGTCAGCGACGACAAATGATCCGGCGGCGTATAACCCGGCGGGTAATGGCTCAGCACCGCCTGCTTATCCTTGCACGCCGCCCATTGTTTTAGCAGCAGCGTATCCCAGCCCTTGGCGAAGCGCATATGGCTGTCGATCATCAGCACATAGTCTTCGCCCTTGTAAAACCGCTGTGCCCGATGCTTGGCCCAGCCCGGCCCTTTGCTCTCGGCAATCTCCAGCGCATCCACCTGCACCTGCGCGCGCCATGCCTCCGGTATATCCAGCGTCGCCGCCTCGCTGCCGTCCTGATACTGCCAGCATACACCCACATGCAGGCGCTCCGGCGCATCCGCCTTGGCAAATAAATCGGTAATGGTGGGGAGGCATTCCGCGTCGCGATACGCCGGAATACATACAAAAACAGTCGCCATCTTGCTCATGAATAGGAATTTACATGAATGGTTATGCCCTGTATACCACCTTTCTAAAACAATCTAAAACAATTAGAGGCAGGCGAAACATGGGACTTTTTAAGCGCACACCGCGCATTTTCGTACAGATCGCATCCTACCGCGATCCCGAATGCCAGTGGACGGTACGCGACCTGTTCGCCAAAGCCTCACACCCGGACCGCATCCGCGTCGGCATCTGCGGGCAATACGACCCCGAGGCTGACGATGCCTGCTTCACCGAGCCTTACCCTTATCCCAAGCAGGTGAAGGAAATCAACGTGGGTGCCATCGATAGTCAGGGTGTCTGCTGGGCGCGGCATCAGGCGCAGTCGCTCTATAACGGTGAAGACTACATCCTGATGATCGACAGCCACATGCGTTTCATCTCCGGCTGGGACGATGCCATGATCGAGGAATGGCGTGCCTGCGGTGACGGACGTGCCATCCTCACCTCTTATCCGCCGTCCTACACACCGCCGGACACGCTCGATCCCAACCCGCGCCTGAATGTCCAGCGCTTGCAGCCAACCAACGCAGAGGGCGATATCCGTGGCGACGGCATTTCCCTCAGCTTCACCCCCAAGCGCCCGATGCGCGGTGCCTTCATCGCCTGCGGCTTTCTCTTCGCCCCCGGCAGACTAGTCAAGGAAGTGCCGTATGATCCGCACCTCTATTTCAATCAGGAAGAAATCTCGCTGGCTGCCCGCTTCTTCACCCACGGCTGGAACGTCTACCACCCAGCGCATATTCTGCTCTACCACTACTACAAGAAAAAGGGCGATCCCGCGCCCACCCGCCTGCACTGGGAAGACCACAAAGACTGGCACACCCTGCAACAGAAAGCCCGCAAGCGTTTCTACCATCTGGTCGGCCACAAATTATGC
>JAUIJX010000088.1 GCA_030430795.1 Alphaproteobacteria bacterium
GGCGCGAATTGGCCGAGTTGATCGAGCCTCTTAGCCCCAAATCTGAGCAAAAAGGGAGCCTGCATGACTACCTGATTGACAGCGATCCAGACGACGACGGGGTTGGCCGCATTCAGCAGCAAGCCCGTCGCAAATCCGGCGCGCTGTTCCCCATGGAAATGTCGATTGCTGAGACCGATCAGTCGGGCGAGATCATGTACGTTGCCTATATTCGCGACATTTCCGAGCAAATGGAGGCGCAAGACGCGCTGCGCCGGGCGCGCGATGATGCGCTGGCAGGCGAGAAGGCCATGCTGACGACGATGTCCAGCAAGGGGCTGAAAGTGTTTCCGCATGCCGACAGCGCGGCGTTCAACACCGACCAGCTACGCTGCCGTTTTACCGGGGAAGCGCTTGGCGGAGACTATCCTGCCGGGCTGCTGGCACGTCTGCACAAGGCCGGACTGGAAGTATTGAAGGCAGAGGTTTTATTTGATTTCGACGGCGAGCGAGGGTATAGCCTCAGCCAGGGTGAATAACGGAGATCACGCAGATGAAAGAATTATGGAATACGATACGCGGCAGCATGGCACCGGTGCATCCGGACGGCTGGAAATTCATCGCCGCGTTTGCCATTGTATCCATCCTGCTCGGGATGCTGGCCGATATATTGCTGTTCGTCGGGTTACTCCTGACGCTGTGGTGCGTTTATTTCTTCCGTGATCCGAAACGCAGCGTACCAAGCCGCGAAGGGTTGATTCTCAGCCCGGCCGACGGGGTGGTACAAAAAATCGAACGCGTGAAACCGCCAGCCGAACTTGGCTTCGGCGAAGAAGAACGCCCGCGCATCAGCATCTTCCTCAATGTGTTTAATGTGCATGTGAACCGCGTACCGGCAACGGGGGTGATCACCGCAACGCATTATCATAAAGGTGCGTTCTTCAATGCATCGCTCGACAAAGCCAGCGAAGAAAATGAGCGTCAGTTGATCGCTATGAAAACCGAAGGCGGCGCCGAGATCGGCTTCGTGCAGATTGCCGGGCTGGTGGCACGGCGGATTCTGTGCCACGCGAAAGAAGGTCAGGCCGTGAGCGCCGGAGAACGTTACGGACTGATTCGTTTCGGCAGCCGGGTCGATGTGTATCTGCCGGTGGACGTGAATCCACTGGTGACGGCCGGTCAGACGATGATCGGCGGGGAATCCGTGCTGGCCGATCTGAAATCCTCCGAAGAAACACGGGAAAGCACGGTTATTTAACCGTCTAGCACCATGAAGAACAAGCGCCTGAGAACCTTCCCCATCAGCCGGTTATTTCCGAACATGGTGACCATCGGCGGGCTGTGCTGCGGTGCGTCGGCCATCCGGTTTGCGATGGATGAGAAATGGGAAGCGGCGGTGATTTTCATCATCGTGGCCGCCGTGCTGGACGGCATGGACGGCATGATCGCGCGAATGCTGAAAGCGACCAGTGATTTCGGCGCGCAGCTTGATTCCCTCACCGATATTATCAGCTTCGGGATCGCTCCGGCGCTGGTGATGTATATGTGGATGCTGTCGGATCTGAAACGTTTCGGCTGGGCCGTGGTACTGTTTTATATTGTGTGCTGCGCACTGCGGCTGGCACGGTTCAATGCCATGCAGGGAATCGAAGATTCAGAGACCACCCCGAAAGCGCACCGGCGTTATTTTACCGGGCTGCCCTCACCCGGCGGAGCGATGGTGACACTCTCACCACTGATGCTGACGTTTCATGGCATCGACCTGTTTCAGGGTAATGATATTATCGCCGCCATATATCTCGGACTGGTGGGACTGTTGATGGTCAGCCGCCTGCCCGCCTATGCCGCGAAAAACATCCATATCAATCAGCCGATGGTGCTGCCGATTATGATCGGCACCGGGGCGGTGTTCGTCTTTATTATTATTGCGCCGTGGCTGACGCTGCCGATTCTTTCCGCGCTTTATCTGTGCAGCATTCCCTTTAGCTGCTGGCAGTTTGCCAAGCATAAAAATGCGCTGGGCGCCGGGAAGTAGCGGTTTATTTTTTGCTCCCCGGCTCGCCTGCTGCTCGCCAGATGAGCCTAACATGCTTCGCATGACTAAAGGGCTCGGTCTCCTGACCTCGCATTGTGTTCCACGTTAGGAAGAAGCTCTCGCATCGAGGCGGCGTTCGCGCACCAGCAACAAGCATGGTGAGAAGAACAATGTGAGGATAGTGGCGAAGGTCAGGCCGCCGGCAATGGCGGTAGAGAGTTGAATCCACCACTGGCTGGACGGTGCGCCGAAAGCGATATCGCGTCCAACGAAATCGATGTTCATGCCGATCACCATCGGCAACAAACCCAGCACGGTGGTCCCCGCCGTCAGCAGGATCGGACGCAGGCGCTCTTCCCCGGTTTTGATCAGCGCCGCACGGACATCATCCCCCTGCCCGCGATACATCTGGTAGGTGTCGATGAAGATGATGTTGTTGTTCACCACGATCCCGGCGAGCGAGATGATCCCCACCCCGCACATGACGATGCCGAACGGTTCGCCAGTGATGAGCAGACCGAGAAAAACGCCGCCGGTGGAGAAGAACACCGCGCTCATGATCACGACCATGTGATAGACGTTGTTGAATTGTGTGACCAGAATCAGCGCCATCAGGAACAGTGCCGTACCGAAGGCGGAGCTTAGGAACTCGCTGGCTTCCTTCTGGTCTTCATCCTCACCGCGGAAGCGTATATTTACGCGTGGGTCAGGCGGGTTTTCTGTCAGCCATTGCCGCACTTCCTGCACCTTCTTATCCGGTAGCAGACCCGGCTCCAGATCGGCGCGGACATTGATGACGCGCTGGCCATCGATGCGGCGGATAGTGGTGACGCTTTGCTTAGCGACACGTTCAATGAAATTGCTGACCGGCACCAACCCGTCCGGGGTGTAGACGCGCAGGCGTTCGATCTGGCTGATGTTGCGTGAGGATTCGGGGAAGCGCACCATGATGTCGATTTCATCATCGGCATCGTCGGGACGGTATTCGTCGATCTTGATGCCGCGCGAGACCAGTTTGACGACGTTGCCAACATCGCGCATGGAGATGTTATTCTGTCCGGCTTTCTGACGGTTGACGACATATTCCCATTCGATTTTCGGGGTCGGGCGCTCGTCTTCAACGCCGATGAACCCGCCGATGCCGTCCATCGCGTCCACGAACTTCGTCACAGCCGGCACCAGTGTTTCCGGGAAGCGGGAGCGGAATTCAAGCTGCACCGGTTTGCCCGATGGCGGCCCCTCTTCCTGCTTGGCGGATTCAACGATGACACCGGGAATATCCTGTGTGCGCTCGACCATCTCGTGCAGGATATCATCCGCCTTGCGCCGCTTCGACCAGTCCTGAAATTCCAGTTGTAGCACGGCAATGGCATCTTCCGGCAGATCACGCAGGCTGAGTTTACCGGACTGGGCATAGAAAACGCGGATTTCATCTTTCATGTCGGCAACGCGCGCTTCCACCTGTTTGAGCAGGGCGTCTTTTTCATCGACCGACAAGTTGCCGCGCGCACGCACCAGCAAGTTAGCGTTGTTGGGCTCGACATCGGGGAAGAATTCCACCCCGGCACCGAAGATGCCGAAAGCAACGATGATGACGACGACAAAACCGGCCAGCCCACCCATGAAGGTCCACGGGCGATCGAGCACTTTGTCCAGCCAGTAGGCATAGTGTCTGGAGACAGCGCTGAAATCCTGCTTCTGGTTGACCGCCTCAAACCCGCCACTGCTTTTCATGTAGCGGCTGAGGACGGTGCCGATGGTGGGCAAAAAGATGAGCGCCATTAGCAGCGACCCGGACAGGGTAGCGATCAGGGTGATCGGCATGTATTTCATGAATTGCCCGACGATGCCCGGCCAGAACAGCAGCGGCATGAACACCACCAGCGTGGTCAGGGTGGAGGCGATGATCGGCCAGGCCATGCGTTGCGCCGCAGTGAGGTAGGCGGTCTTCGGGCGCTCGCCGCGCTCCATCAGATTATCGGCATATTCCGAGACGATGATGGCGGAGTCCACCAGCATCCCAACCGAGAGAATGAGGCTGAACAGCACGACGATGTTCATGGTCATGCCCATCGTGGCGATGGCGAGAATTCCGATAAGGAAGGCACCCGGAACGGCAAAGGTGACCAGCCCGGCGGAGCGCAGACCAAGCGCAATCATGATGACCATCATCACCAGCATGATGGCGAGGATGACGTTGTTTTCCAGATCGCTCAGCATGTCCTTGATGTTGGTGGAGTTGTCCTGCGAGTAGACGACCTCGATGCCGTCCGGCCAGTAGGGTTGCTCGGCGCGCACGACCTCTTTGATGGCGGCGACGGTGTCGATGATGTTGGCGCCGGAACGCTTGGAGACGGCGAGGCCGATGGCGCGCTTGCCGTTGACGCGAGCGTAAGATTCCACGTCCTTGAAGGTGCGGCGAATTTCCGCGACGTCCTTCAGGGTGACGACGGTGTTGCTATTGTTGATCAGCACAACATTCTGCAGGTCTTCGAAGCTCTCAATCAGGCCGGGCACCTTGATGCTGTAGCGCCCCGTGCCGGTATCCATTTCTCCGGCGGCGATGAGGATGTTGTTAGCATCCACCCGCTGCAGTACGTCGGTCGGTGAGATGTTATAATTCTCCAGCACCAGCGGATCGATGATGATGTCCAGCACCTCTTCGCGGTCACCGGAAAGCTTGGCCTCCAGCACCGATGGGATGGCTTCCAGCTTGTCACGCAGATCACGCGCCAGCGCGGTCAGCACACGCTCTGAGACATCGCCGGTGAGGATGACGTTGACGATGGGGAACATGCTGAAATTGACTTCGACGACTTTCGGTTCATCGACATCTTCCGGCAAATCGGGGCGCGCCTCATCCACCTGCACGCGTACATCTTCCAGCGCTTTTTCACTGTCGAAGCCAGCGTCGAATTCCAGCAGCACGGACGCAAACCCTTCGGTGGCTTCCGACTTCATATCCTTGACGCCTTCGACCGAGCGCAGCTTCTTTTCCATCGGGCGCAACAGCAGGCGTTCGCCGTCTTCGGGGGAGACGCCTTCGAGCGTCATGGAGACATAGATGATCGGCACCTGCACGTCCGGGCTGGCTTCTTTCGGGACGTTTAGATAAGCGCTGATGCCCGAGATGAAGATGAAGATCAGCACCATGATGACGGTGCGGTAGCGGTCAATCGCCGCGCTGATGATCTTATTCATCGCCCTCTTCCGATGCCTGCGCTTCCTTCTGCTTCATGCGCAGCGCCGCGAGGTCGATCTTCTGACCGTCGGTGACATAGGTATGACCGAGCGTGACCAGATTGATGGTGGCGGGCAGGCCGGTGATCCATACCCCCTCTTCCGTTTCCTGCATGATGGTGACAGGCGCAAAACGCACGGTGCCGTCGGCCTGCACATGCTTGACGCCGACATCACCATTATCGGCCAGCGCCAGCACGGAGGAATTGACGAGGTAGGCCGGTTGCTCGGCCAGCGGGAGATTCAGTTCCGCCGCCACGCCTGCCGGGATGGTACGGTCAGGGTTGGGGATTTCTACCTCCACGCGGAAGCTGCGGCTGGTTTTGTCCGCCACGCTGGAAACATAGCTGATATTGCCTTCGTATTTATGGCCGGTGGTCAGCTTGATGAAGGCTTTGTTCTTCTTGTCCAGATACGGCAGGTCGGTCTGTGAAATCTGACCGGTGACTTTGATGGGGTCGAGATCGACAACGGTGGCAATCGCCCCCTCACCACCAAATACGCCAACACCGACGAAATCTCCGATCTCACCGTTGACGGATTCCAGCACGCCATCGAATGGGGATTCGAGCGTGGTATGATCGAGGTCCAGCCGTGCCGATTTGAGTTCGGCTTTGGCATCCTCCAGACGGGTTTTGGATTCGGCCAGCCCGACTTCAGTACGGAAACCCTTTTCCTGCAAATTGACCGAGGCTTTGTATTCAATCTGGCGCTGTTTGACCAAGGCTTCCGCCCGGCGCAGGCGCTCATGGCGGTCACGCGGATCGATATTGATGAGCACGTCGCCTTTTTTGACCGGCTCACCCTCTTTTTTCATGATGCCGACGACCGCGCCCTGCGTCTCGGCTTTCAGATCGACGCTGCGGTTGGGCTCCGTCTCACCGTAGAGCACCACGAAACGCTGTTTAGGCGTCGATTCCATGCTTTCAACTTCCAGCATGCGCGCCAGCTCTACCGCCGTTTCCGGCTTGCCATCTTCCTCCGATGATTCATTCGACGGGAGAATCTGGCCTGAGAGGATCCATACCACGATAACGGCCAGCGCGATGAGCGCGTATTTAACGGTCGGTTTCATGGCGGTGAATATAGTGTCGCAAGCCACGGTTTGAAAGGGAAATCACTTTTTTTGGGAAAATTTCCAAGCCACGATTGACCTACCCTAGCATATCCGATACACCGACTGTGAATTTGGATAGAGCTTTTTTGCCTATGTCACAGTATCTTCTTCCGTCAGGTTTACGTGATCTGCTTCCCCCCGAGGCCAGACATCAGACGTTTATTATCAATAGCTTGCTGCAACGTTTTGAACTGTTCGGTTATGGGCAGGTGATTACGCCGCTGGCGGAATTCGAGGATACGCTGATCGCCGGGAAAGGCGCGGCGCTGGAAAAGCAGACCTTCCGCACGATGGACCCGATTTCCAAGAAGATGCTGGCGATTCGCTCCGACATCACCATGCAGGTGGCGCGGATTGTGGCAACACGGGTGCAGAATACGCCGCTGCCGATGCGGCTGTCCTATGCCGGGAACGTGCTCAGGGTGGAAGCCGAGAAACTCAGCACCGACCGCCAGATTACACAGGCAGGGATTGAGCTGGTAGGGAGCGATAACAGCGACGCCGATATCGAAGTGATTTCCGTGCTGCTGGAAGCGCTGGCGCAGCTGGGCGTGACGAAGCTGGTGGTGGATATCGGGCTGGCCGGGCTGCTGGACGCGCTACTGGCCACGGAAGCGACGGTGAATACCGACGATGTGATGAAGGCGGTCAGTCAGAAAGACGCCTCTTCTCTGCCGGAGATGGCGTGCAAGGAACTGGTGACGACGCTGATGCTGTGCAGCGGCGATGCGCGCACGGTGATCGACACGCTGGTGGCGATGCCGGGTCTGCCGGAGAGCGCCGCCGGGATGATCCGCGAGCTGCAACGCATGGTGGAAGCGCTGCCGGAGGTGGACGGGGTGAGCTACACGATCGACCCGCTGGAAGGTAATAATTTCAAGTATCATCAGGGGG
>JAUIJX010000089.1 GCA_030430795.1 Alphaproteobacteria bacterium
GCGAAGATAGAAAATAGATTGATTGCCAGAGGCTTGCGGTGTGATTTCCACAGAATCAATCAGGCTATCTTTTCGGCTATTAAGGTACGTTGTCATGGGGTCATAAGTCTCCATCTTAAGGATACGCTCATCGGCATTCTCCTACAAGGGGATACGCAGTTTTTCTTGTTTAAATTCATGGAATTGTCACATTTCTAAATGCTGCGTTGCACAAACATGTTTCAAGCTGAAAACTGTCATAAAAGCTTCACGATCTTTTGCCCCGGCTCATGGTATAAATGAAGAGTGGAAAAGTATAACTGGAAACAGGCGCTTACGTGAGCACGGAAGAAGAAACAAAGACCATATTCAGAGCCGGGACGCATATCAGCCGTTCTGGGGATGATAAAAGCATTTCTTATTCCAGCCGTCAGGTTGGGGGTAACAACCCTTACGTAAACTTTAGTGCGCGGCTCTATACCACCCCGTGGGATCAGGAAAAACGCGCCGGAGAAAGAAATCCGCTCTTTAAATCCAGAGGTGGTCGGGTATTCACCCGTCTCCTCTCGCGTGGCCTTGTTGGTGCAACCTTTATGACGATGGGTAATATGGCGGTGCGCTCGTGGGACCCATACCTGCCGATGGAAGAACAAGGGCTGGTTCACAAGGGAATGACTTCCTTGGCAACGGGTTTCGATTACGCTTTCGGAAAGCCGATTGAAGCAATCTTTGGTGAGAACGCCACGCATTTCCGCAGTAAACGTAATTTCAGTCCGACGGCATTGGAAGATGTGAAAGCATTAATGGATAAAGCACCGGGCTTAAGCGATGATTTTCATATTAGTCGCGTAACAGGCCGGTCACTTGGTAAAGAGATGGTCGGGGTTTCCTTCGACTTTGCCGCCGGTAGCTTTGGTGACGCATTGGGACGGGAAATTGTGGCCGTGGCTGATCCGGGGCACAAAAATGACTGGTATGACGACAAGGGGCATTTCAGCGCCAAGCAGACAGCAAAAAGCATTGGGAAATCACTCTGGAAAGTAGTGTCCTATCACCAGGCGGAAGACTGGTTTGCGGCGCTACCATATGTATATCAGATGCATGCACAGAGAGAATTGCTGGCATCATGGTGGCCGGGTGCGAAATTTACCTTCGACCATCAGGCCAACGGCGGTAGCTTCCGCGTAGGGAACGATGGACAAATCAAAGGTACTTATATGATGGCCGGGGCGATGGACCTGCAGGCCCGCTTCATGGGATATAACTTCTACACCCTGATTTTCCGCGATTTATATAACCATACTGCCAGTAAATACAATGAGTGGAAAGAGCATGGGTATCCGAAGCATTTCTCTCTTCCTGCCAACCCGGTGGATGCCACCGCCCACGCGGTTGCTGAGACGACGAAATACACGGCGAAAAGTTTTATCAAATCAATGCTGTATATGTTCCCGGCTGTGCCGTTCTTCTGGGCATTCCGTGTCCCGGCCTCGCGGAACCATGCGTTCTTTGTCTCTGAGGATGGTGGCCCGGTACTGAAAAATCAGACCACCGGTGTAGACCGAAAAGATGGCGAGCTATTCTTTAAAAGAGAAATCGATGAAAACGGAAAGCCTATATATACGACCACCTCGGCGGACATGCTGAGTGTCCCGGATGTGAGCAAGGGAAGAGGCAAGGAATACGAAAATATCTATATCAATGGCAAAAAGATCAACGCACCGGATTGGCTGAAGAGTCAGGACTTTGATCCGTTTGCCAAAGAATACGCTACCAACTGGTTTGAAAAGACGCTCAATCCTATCGGTAAAATGGTACGTCGTGCTGGTAGGCTGATGGATAAACATGTCACCTCTCGAATTACCGAGGCAGGCTTAATGTCTGAAGGTTCTTCGGGTGGCGCAATTTTAGAGAGTTTGATTGGGCGTAACGGTGTGATGCATGGAGGGGTGAACTCACAGGAATTTGCCAACTCCTTCGTCAATAACTCCTTCTCATATACGCCGTACATGATCGCCAAATACGAAACGGCAAACCACATTGATATGCCAATTTTTGATGCGGCGACCTATCGCATGCTGGACGGTATCCAATATGGTAACTGGAATGAGATCAAAGCTGGCTTTAGAGATATGGGCAGCGTAATCGTCCACGGCGACATTAGTCCGGAAACGCTTGAAGCGGCAAGAAAGCCAAGGGGTTTGACCAACTCCATGCATGAAACCAAAGTACGCACCGACCAGCGGCAGGCAGAATTAAAACACAATAAATCATTTGCCGAACGTGTCAGAAATGGCGAAGAGACAGATAAAGAAGAAGCGAAGCCCGCTGTTAAAGATGGCTGGGCGGCGTATGAAACCTCTCGTAATCAGGAGCGCGAATCTGGCGCACCGGATGGTTCAACCATCCATTAATCATCCCGCAGCCTGCGCTTTACATCGGCGCATATTCTCCTTAAAGTATCCCTACCTATAATGCTTCGGGAAGAAACATGACAAAAGTAGCGGTAATATTGTCCGGGTGCGGTTATCTGGACGGAGCGGAAATACGGGAATCCGTATTGTCGCTGCTATATCTGGATGAAATGGGTGCTGAGGTATCGATCTTTGCACCGGATGTCGAGCAGCGTGACGTCATGGATCATATCACCGGAAAACCGCAGGATGAAAAGCGCAATGTATTGGTGGAGGCGGCGCGCATTGCCCGCGGTAAAATCGCTCCGCTGGTTCAGCTCAATGCAGAAGATTTTGATGCGCTGGTTATCCCCGGAGGCTTTGGTGTGGCAAAGAACCTGTCGGACTTTGCACTCAAAGGGCCGGAAGCAGAAATTCTGCCGGTATTCCAGAAGGCCATTCATGATTTTGAAGAAGCCGGAAAACCGATTGGCGCTATTTGCATTTCTCCGGCGGTGCTGGTTGCGGCATCCAAAGGGGACAGGCTGAAGGTAACGATTGGAGAAGATGCCGGCGTTGCCTCTGCTATCGAAGCACTGGGCGGTATACACGAAAATGCGGCGACAGATGCTGTCGTGATTGACGATACTAACATGGTGGCATCATGTTCGGCTTATATGCGTGACGATGCGCCGATTGCCGATGTTGCAGCGGGTATCCGTAAAGTGATCGAACAGGTTTTACGTATGAGTGACAAACAGAAGAAGGTGGCGTAGCGTATGAACAGGGGGTTGATTGGATTAGTGGTGGCTGCATGGATGTGGCCGATGGCGTCATACGCAGCTGTTAATCATGGGGGGCAGGTGCATCATTGCCAGCAGAACCCGGCGGACAGCACGGCATCCTATCCGGGTAGCGATAAAATCGTGAAATCAAACAAACTCGCCAAACCGGCGGGCAAGTCGATTAAGGCCGCAGGCCAGCTGATTTATATCACCGGACGACTGGTAGACCGAAACTGCGTACCACTGAAAGACGCAAAAGTAGAAATCTGGCACACCAACCCGTCGGGCAGTTATGTGCATCCGGACAAAGGCTCTTTCGTAAATCCGTACCCGTTGTTTGCCGGCTCTGGCACGGCGTATGCGGATGGTGAGGGGAGTTATGGGTTCATGAGTACATTCCCGGGGCCATATACTATTTACTATAACCGTCAGAAACGTATCCGCGCGCCGCACATCAACATGCGCATTACGCATCCGTCACTGAGCAAGCCGTTCAACGTGGAAATGTATTTCTCTGGCGATATGCGCAATGAGGAAGACCCGTATTTCGCGCGCTACAGCGATGGTGGTAAAGCCCTGATACAGGCATCAACGAAACTACGCGATGTCACCGACCCGAATAAAGGGGTGCAGGTGCATTATGATATTACTGTCCCGACATCTGATCCGTTCCGGGGGTTCTAGTGACCTCAGCACTGGTAGGGACCGAATGGCTGGCTGAGAATCTCAATTCGCCGGGCGTTCGCGTTATCGATGCCAGTTGGCACATGCCGTCTGACGGGCGTGATGCCGAAGCGGAATTTAAGCAGGCGCACATTCCCGGTGCCACGTTTATGGATATTGACGCCATTTCCGATGTTGATAGTTCGTACCCACACATGCTTCCTTCAGAGCAAATGTTTGCCACTGCCATGTCGCAGGCAGGCATCCGCAATGAAAACCATGTCATTGTATACGATACGCAAGGCCTGTTCAGCGCGGCGCGTATGTGGTGGATGCTCAGAGTGTTTGGGCACCTGAATGTCTCCGTACTGGATGGAGGTCTGCTGAAATGGAAAGCCGAGGGGCGGGACGTAACGACGGAAGAAGAGGTGTGGCCGTCATCGGAATACACAGCCAACCTGATGCCGGATATGGTGCGGGTCATTGAAGAGGTGGCAGAGGTCAGTAAGACCGGTTGTGCCTGTATTGTAGATGCCAGAGGTGCTACCCGGTTTGCCGGGCAGGTGCCGGAGCCGCGTGCCGGGCTAAGGGCGGGGCATATACCCGGCAGTAATAATATCCCTTATGCATCGTTGCTGGAACCGCCACACCAGACCATGAAAGACAAGGCATCACTCAAGGCGATCTTCGCTGCTGCCGATATTGATGGCACGCGCCCGGTCATCACCAGCTGCGGATCAGGCGTCACCGCTTGTATTCTGGCGCTGGCGATGCATGAGCTGGGTTATGACGATGTGTCCGTCTATGACGGCTCGTGGGCAGAGTGGGGCGCGCGCGAAGATGTTCCGGTTGCCACCGACAAAGACGCGGCTTAGTAAACGGTAATCACCACGACTTTCTTAGGCTCGATCACCGCCACAATGGACGAATCCTCTGCCTTGATGCAGCAGAATGTCGTCTTATAGCGATAATCATTATATTCATCCGGCCCGGAAACATCTTCCACTGTTCCCTGGGTCAGAATTTGCTGAACGTCCTCGAGAGAAAAAAAGCGCTCTTTCATGCGCTCTTTAGCGTGTCGTGTCAGGATAATCGCATCGCTATCTTCGGCAAGTGTCTGGAGTTGCTGGGTAGCTGTCTCAAAGGGCAGGGCGTCGGCTTCCGGTGAAAGATGGAGTTGCTCTTTGCTGGGGGCAAGCGCATAAAGCGCAGCGCATCCCAGCACTGCCAGAATCACAACGGACGGGTATTTCCGAAATAGACGCTTTAGCGTAGAAAACAACACTAGTCTTTCGGGCCAATCATGTTTTCCGGGCGCACCCACTGGTCAAACTGCTCTTCCGTCAGCAGCCCTTCGGCCATCGCGGCTGCCTTAAGCGTCGTGCCTTCCTTATGCGCACGCTTAGCGATCTTCGCCGCATTGTCATAGCCAATATGCGGGTTCAGCGCTGTCACCAGCATCAGGGATTCATCACGCAATTTTTCAATGCGTTCGCGGTTGGCTTCAATCCCGACCACACATTTATCGGTGAAGCTGACACAGGCATCGGATAGCAGACGGATAGACTGCAATACGTTATAGGCAATCATTGGCTTGAACACGTTCAATTCAAAGTGACCGGTCGATCCGCCAACGCTGATGGCTGTGTGATTCCCCATCACCTGTGCGGCCACCATAGTCATTGCCTCGCACTGTGTCGGGTTCACTTTCCCCGGCATAATGGAGGAGCCCGGCTCATTCTCCGGCAGGCTCAGCTCGCCCAGCCCGCAACGTGGGCCGGAACCAAGCAGGCGAATGTCATTGGCAATCTTCATTAAGGCGCAGGCCAGCGTATTCAGTACACCATGAACGGTCAGCAGACCCTCGTGAGAAGACAGTGCTGCGAATTTATTTGGTGCCGTCTCGAACGGCAGGCCGGTTACCTTGGCAACTTCAGCGGCGAATGCTTCGGCAAACCCTTTTTTCGCGTTCAGCCCTGTGCCGACGGCAGTGCCGCCTTGCGCAAGCTTGAGGATGCCTTGTTGGGAGCCGTCAATCCGCAATGCTTGCACCACATGTTCAAGCTGCGCGACATAGCCGGAGAATTCCTGTCCCAGCGTCAGCGGGGTAGCATCCTGCAAGTGGGTGCGGCCAATTTTAATAATGCTGTCGAATTCTTTTGCCTTAGCCTGCAGGGTGTCTTTCAGTTTATTCACAGCAGGTAGCAGGGCGTGGTTGATTTCTTCAACAGTGGCAATATGCATGGCGGTAGGGAAGGTGTCGTTGGACGACTGCCCCATATTCACATGGTCGTTTGGATGCACAGGATCTTTCGTACCGATCGTCCCGCCCAGAATTTCAATGGCTCGGTTGGCAATCACTTCGTTGGAATTCATGTTGGTTTGGGTGCCGGAACCGGTCTGCCAGACGCTCAGCGGGAAGTGATCATTCAACTTACCGTCCATCACTTCCGTGGCGGCTTCAACGATAGCATCGCCAAGCTTTTTATCGAGTACACCAAGCTGCATGTTGACAGTAGCGGCGGAGCGTTTCAGGATGCCGAGCGCACGTATAAGTGGTACGGGCATGGTCTCAATGCCGATGGGAAAGTTGATTAATGACCGGCCTGTCTGGGCTCCGTAATACTTTTCGGAAGGTACCTCGATGTCACCGAAGCTATCGGACTCAATTCTTACTTGACTCATGCTCAATTTGACCTTTCAATATGCTTGCTACGCGGTAAGTTGAAACGGATAGTTAAATCATGTGAAAGTGCATATCGCGTACGACAAATAACGTCAACTGTAAGTTGCCGGTAGAACAAAGAAGGTGTAGATGAGTCACAGCCAGATACAAGCGGTTGGTTGGATATTGCTGACGGGCTTTATAGCAGTTAGCATCAACACAATTGTGCGATATCTCTCTGATGATTTTCATGCGTTCCAGTTGGTGTTCTTCTATAGTTTTTTGGCATTGGCTTTCTATATGCCGTCAATCTGGAGCGGCAAACTGACGGTTAAAACCGACCGCACAAAATTATACTTCCTACGCTCTGCTCTGGAGTTTGTGGCCTTCTCCTTGCTCTTCTTCGGGTTGACCCTGATGCCGCTGCCGGTGCATACCTCACTTAGCTTTACCTCGCCACTGTTTGGTTCCATCGCTGCTATCATTTTCCTGCGCGAGCCGAACAGCCTGCATCGTTGGATTGCGCTGGGTATTGGATTTGTCGGTGTGCTGGTCATTACGCGGCCGGGAGTCACGGATTTTGATGTTTCCGGGCTGATCGTTCTGGCGGCTGGTTTGCGCTGGGTTGGATCAACCCTTTCGGGAGATTTCTATTTTCCCATGATGCTGGGCGCAGGGGGCATCTGGATCGTGGCCTTCACCCTTTACGTGATCGCCTTGTGGCCTGCGATATCGGGGCCACGCCAGACTGCTTGAGTGTTGAGAAA
>JAUIJX010000090.1 GCA_030430795.1 Alphaproteobacteria bacterium
CTCTCGCGGTCCATGCCGCGGCCGAGGACGGCGAGGACATCCGGGAAGACGGCGCCGCGGGGGAAGGACAGCTCGCGGCTCTTATCCTCGCCCTTGATCTCGATCTGGTAGACCGCGGTGCGCGCGTTCGAGCGGGCGTCGAGGCGGCGCCAGGTCTGCTCGCTGGCGCTGGGGCCGTTGGCGCTGTTCTCCTTGAAGGTGATCCGCGCTTCGACCATGTGGAAGTCGGTGCCTTCGTCGATACGCCGGAAAACATTGCTGCCGAGCCGACCGACTACCGCAACGGCGAACTCTCCGCCGGAGTAGAAGCCGATAACGGCATCTGGTACGGCCTCGCCGACCTGCGCGGTGAATTCTATAATTACGATAATGCCAAACGCCGCAACGGCACGCAGATCATCAACGACGATCGCGACCGTTACGAAGTCTATGCCACCCTCCGCGCCGGGGCTTACGCCAATGCCGACACCCTCATCTATCTGCAGGGGGTCTATAACCAGCGCAACTACCGTAAGATGGTCGATACCACCGCCATCATGGAACGTGACTCCGACGGCATCTACGCCGCGCTCGGTGTTGCCTATGGTGACCGCGACGCAGACGATAACTGGATCGACATCAATGCCGGTCTGGCAAGCCAGAGCTATGACAACGCCTTTCTGCCGGACATCGATACGTTTGGCCTGCAGGCGGAAAGTGAATGGCTGATCGCCCCGCAACTGGAGCTAAGTATTGATGCCAGCCGCAGCATTGAAGAGAACACGCTGGCCGGGGCATCCGGGTACGTGCGCTCCCGCCTGAAGATCGGTCTGGAATATGATGTCAATGAGCTGTGGACGATCGGCGCTGAAGGCCGCTACACCCGCAACGATTTCGAAATCAATCCGGCCAGCGGACGCACCGGACGTAAAGACGATGTCTACGACAGCTCGCTCTATGTGCAGTATAATATTTTCGACAATTACTATGTCGGGCTGGAATATCTGCACGTCGATCGCGACTCCACCGACAGCACCGTCGAATACACGCAAAACGCCGTCCTCGCCCGCGTCGGCCTCAAGTATTAATCACGCCATCCAACTATTTCTGTGAACCAGTATAAATAGTACTGGCACATTTATTGCTTTAATGTTGTACTCACATTGCTCGATGTGACTCAGAATTCAAAGGGGATAGAGACATGCCAGTTATTGCGTTTTCAAACGTACTAGGAACCACACAGGAATTTACCGCCGCCAGCGACGTGTTTGCGCTCACCGGCGACGCCAGCGACTTTACCTTTGCCAATGACGGCGAAGGCAACCTCGTCGTCACCGACATTATCGGCAACGTGGTCATTCTTTCCGGCTTCACCCTGTCACAGGTCACCACCACCAACGTCGTCTTCACCGGCTCATCGTCAAACCTGCTGGCAGGTGATAACGATGTCGATACCGTCAATGACGACACCGCACAAGTCGCTGCCGGACCACTCGACCTCGTGGCGGCAGGAGGCAGCAACCTTGACGCCAATAACGTCATCTTCGGCCTCGGCGAGGGCGACATTATTACGGTCGGCGCGGGTAACAATAAAATCTACGGCGGCTCAGGCGTCGCCGATTCCAGCGACGGCTCCGACACCATCACCATTGACGGCTCCGGCACCACCAGCGGCAGCAACCTGATCTATACCAACGCGGGCAATGACACCATCCTGTTCACCGACCCGACCGGGGCAGGCAACACCACCGAACTCTACGCGGGCATTGGTAACGACGATATTGTCACCGGCGCAGCCGCCGGAACGATGATTATCGCCGGGAACCTTGGCAATGACACCATCAACGCCGCCGGTGCCACCGGTGACATGACCATCTACGGCGGCGACGGCATCGGCTCCCCTACCGACACTGCCGACCTGATTACCTCCGGGCTTGGCAATGCTGCCATCTTCGGTAACGGCGACGCTGACACCATCTACTTCGACGATTTCGGCTCCACCGCCTCTCAGACCATCTATGGCGGTAAAGGCGACGATACGATTCTGGGCGATGTGGGTGGCGCAGGCTCCACCGGTGCGCTGACCATCTTCGGAAACTTCGACGCTGACACCATTGATGTACGCACTCATCTGGGCACCACCGTCGTCTATGGCGGCGCAGGCTCCGCCGATTCCGGCGACGGCGCTGACACCATTCTGGTCGGCACCGGCAACGCTGCGCATAACGCCACTGTCTATAGTAACGCCGGAGCGGATACCATCACCTCCACCGCAGCACTGGCCGCCGATGAAACCATTGTGGTCTATGGCGGTGCCGGAGCAGACACGTTTAACTTCAGCGGCGCCCGTAGCGCCACCAGCAACCTGACCCTGTTCGGCAACGCCGACAGCGACATCTTCAACATCGATGACAGCGCACTGATAGCGGACGCCACCGTCACTTTCAGTGGCTTTGATGACAGCGATACTCTCAACCTCACCCTCGCCGGCGGTTCGGCCACCGATCTGGAACTCAGCGGGCTGGGCGCTTCGGTCACCATCAATAACGGTGCTGCCAACGGCAATTACGTCTTTAGTAATTACACCGGCAATTTCTCTGCCACCAACTTCGTCATCAGTGACGGCTCTGTCCTGCTCACTAATTTCGGAGGTGTCAGCACCGGGCTTTCCGGCACGGCCAATGCCGACCAAATCATTGCCGGTGGTGAAGGCGATACCCTTACCGGTGCCGCAGGCGATGACATCCTGATCGGTGGCGACGGTGCAGACAGCATCGATGGTGGTGACGATGTCGACACCATTCAGGGCGGCGAAGGCAACGACACCATTACCGCCGGGGACGGTGGTGCCGACGGTGGCGGTGCCGATAGCAGTATCGATGGTGGAACCGGCAGTGACAGCATCGTCGGTGGCGCATTTGAGGATAGCATTGACGGCGGCAATGGGAATGACACCATCGCCGGCGGCGCCGATGCCGATACCATCACCGGCGGCAATGAAAACGACACGTTTGAATATGCTGTAGCCGAAGTGGGAGCCGCCGATACTGATGTCGACCTGATCACCGATGCCTTCAACGGCTCGGACACCTTCTTCTTCAGCGACCTGACAGCTGGTAATCTACGCGGAGACGGCACCGACTTTGCCTCCGGCGCTGGTACGGCAGCACAGGCACTCGGCGCAAATGTCGGCATGTATGTCGCCACCAACGCCATCGCCAACTTCGCCGAAGCCACCATTTATACCGGACTCGCAGGCATTGCCGACGATCTGCTTGCCGCCGATATTCTCTATGTGATGATCAGCGACGGCACCGATGCACGGCTGGTGAGGATCACCGAAGCGGCCAATGCCGGTACGTTGGTAGCCGTGGACGACACGCTGGAATTCGTGGCACGCCTGAGCGGTGTCAGCAACAGCGACCTCGGTGCACTGGTCGCCGGTAACTTCGATAACTTTGTCTGATCAAAAAGTTAATTTGTTAACTTTTTAGCAACACTATCCGACTAAGCTGTTCCGACAACAAGAGGAGGACAATCATGACATTCGCAAGCAAAACCACCCGTATGTTTTTTGCCAAAATCACCCGGATTTCCTACTGCATGGTTGCGGCTGGAGAATAAGCACGGCAACGATCTATGCGATGATCTCACCGTCTTTCTTTGCAATGGTAAAATAAAAGGCACTGCCCTTACCCGGCGTTGATTCCAACCAGACTTTGCCGCCGTGTTGACCAACAATCTTACGCACCAGTGACAGGCCCAGCCCGGCACCAGGATATTCATCATTCCTATGCAAACGCCTCAGGATGCCAAAAATCGCTTCCCACTGTTTCTCCTCAATACCAATACCGTTATCGCGAACACAGAAGACAAACATATCGCCGTCTTCCTTCCCGCTGATTTCGACGCGCACCTGATGCGCTTCATCGTCTGGCTGATATAACAGTGCATTCGTAATCAACTGCTTCCATACCTCTATGATATGATCTTTCTCACAGATCGCGTTGGGCAATGGCTGCACGGTGATACAGGTTGCCATATCCGAGAAATGCTGGCGCACCAGATCCACCACCAGCGGCTGCATCTGCACATACACGTGCGGACTGCGATGCGTATTGAGTTGCGAGAAATTCATCATCCCTTGCAACATCGACTCCAGCGAATTCACCGCCCCGTCAATATAGTCGACATATTGCCGTTCACGGTCACTCAAACGCCCTGCGATATTGCCTATCAACCGCTCATGATAATCTTTGATATAACTCAGCGGTGTTTCAATATTATTGGAAACGGCATAAGCGAATTCTTCGAATTCCTTCGCTAATTGACGCGTTTCTTCATCTTCAGAATCGACGGTTCTTTCAAGCGCTTCTGAGCCGGCCATATTACCCACCACTACACAACAATATCCCCACACAGAAAATAACAACTTTTAGGGATAAAGTTCAACTGGATTTACACGCCAGAGGCGATAGGCCAGCATATTTAAGCTGGCAGTGCTCCGCATGCATCCAGTACATACTGATGTAAATTATCGGAATTCATTTCATTCTTATGCAGAAACGCCTGCACGCCGTGGGAGAGCGCCTGCTCTTTCACTTCCTGATCATCCGACCCGGTGATAAAAACAATCGGCACCCCATATTGTTCCAATGATTCGGCAATCATCTCCGTACCTCTACCGTCCGGCAACATGTAATCCAGCACAATACAATCTGGTCGTGCCTTATGGAGTGCCATGCGTGCCATTCCAACCGTATGGGTCAATGTCACGGTATAGTTCACGTCTGCCGTGTGCTCGTTTAGCCATGATGCATAAAGCGCGCAGTCGGTAAGATCGTCATCGACAATGAGAACATTGATATTTTTACGCATATAAACTCAAACTTAGCTCATGTGGCGGGAGCCCCTTACCACCATAGATTTTACGCATTATATGACCACAACTCGAGAAAACAATCAATACCAGTGTAACACCCAAAGGACACAGTATATTGTTTTTTATGAATCAACTCTGCAAAACACAGGCGACATTGTTCAATAATGGAACGGAAACCGTGGTGATGGTTCCCTCCGCAAATGCCGACGTGACGTGAACGGAACCGCCAAGTTTTTCTGCCTCACGTTTGACTGCCGCCATACCGACTCCGCGTCCGGATTGCTGTGTCACTTCAGCCCTGGTGGTAATATCGTCCATGAAGATGCACTGCATTACCTCCTCATCACTCATCGCCTCGACCTTTTCTGCTCCCACGCTATCGCGTAACCGTGCACGTAAAGCATCAACATCAATCCCACATCCGTCATCGGCAAAGCTAATGGTGCACCAGCTCTCCCCATCTTTCTCCTCCACCACCGTATGAATGGTGACGGTTCCTTCCGCCTCTTTGCCGAATTGTTCCCGCAATGCCGGCTCTTCAATACCGTGATCCACGATGTTGCGTAAGATATGCACGAATGATGAAAACAGTTCAGCATAACATTCGGGGATGATATCGAAATTCTCACCTTCAAACACCACCGGGTTGACGATCTTATCAAAACACTGCGCCGATTCCTGTAATTCAATATCGAAATTCTCGAGCAGATGATGCACAGGCACCGCCAGCAGCCTGTACACCAGCTTAGTCTGCTCAAGGCCCTGCGTTTCAATATTCTGAATCGCGGCGGCCACTTCTGCCAGCACATTGACTTCCACCACGCGGGTATTCCCTTTCGATTCAAAATTGCTACCCAGAATATTTCTGGCAATATCCATGTTGTATTCAAACAGCTCTTCCAGTTTCTCTTTAGCTGCCTTGATTTTCTTACTGTCATTCTGCTCAATCAGGCTTTCCATGATGTGCATATGGTCTGACAACAACAGCAACTGGAAGGTCGCCGCCACCGTCTTCAAGGTATGCAGCTCCCGTTTCAGATGCACTCTGTCATTCAGCAGCAGCCTGTCCCATTCTGCCAACAGATGGTTCATCTGCACCACAAAACTGTAGAAGAAGTTACGGTTCCTGGAAATGCGCAACGTTTGCAGCGCGCGTTTCTCGCGTTCCTTAAGTTTCTCCAGTGCCTTCCGTTCCGTGGTGATATCGGTGAACACCACCAGAATGCTTTTCAACTCTCCACCGGCATTATACATCGGCCGGTATTCCACCTGAATATAAGCGCCTTCCTGATTCACCAGTTCATTCGGTGCCAGTTCGGCCAGCTCATCGAAACCCAGCGCCCCTGCACCGGAGAACAGCACGGCAATCAAACGGCCAAACGTTTTTGATTTTGCCTCATCCAGCCCAAGCACATCGGTGATATGTTTATGTGCCGGCTCCATACCAATCAGTCGAATGCATGCTTTGGAATAAACATCGGAACACATACCGCCTTCATCAAAAAACAACAGCCCCTGCCCCAGCCCATTCAGCATCGCGCTCACCGACTGGCTCAAATGCTCAAGGCACATATTGGCAGAGTTCAATTCTTCCGAGCTAAGCTGCAGATTACGCATCGCCATTTTATTTTTATCTTCGTATTGATTGTAAGATTCCTCGATCGCATCGAGAAAGGCAGAGAAACCTGCAAGCAATTCCGAACACGCAACGGCATTTGGATCGGCGCTTTCCATCAGCTTTTGCTGGAGGCCAAGCAGCGTCACTTCTGCATCAACATTTCCGAAGTGTTTTTTAAATTGCCGCTGGAGCTTTCTGGATCGTTCGGTCACGCCACTGATTTTTCAGAAATATACGTAATCGTCATGGTCTGGTTGTGTAGCTCTGGCATATCGGTCTCCGAGAACGGACAAATCTCTCCATAGGAATAGAACCCGGCGAGCGGAATATCGTCACCGAGAATATCACGCACCGCTTCTACTTCTTCATCCACATCGTCGCCCATCACCAGCTTACGCCCGACACAACTCACCAGAATCGCAGCGGATTTAGCGCTCTCCGGACGCATCTCATGCGCTTCCTTCGCCGCATCGCCGGAACCCTGCACCAGCGAATCCGTATCTGCATGCATCAGGCACACCAGACTGCCCTGTGGCAGATCACCCGCCAGAATGAGGCTTTCATTGTCATGATCCACATCCA
>JAUIJX010000091.1 GCA_030430795.1 Alphaproteobacteria bacterium
CTAACATGGTTTCATCTCCTTTGTTGGTGTTAGCGATTTTATCGTGCCCGATGTCGCATCAGATGTCTGTAGGAGAGAAACGGGAAAGACATCAGTATCCCATAAAGACTGTGGGTATTTAGTGGCTGGCGTTGACGCGCTCTTCGATGGTTTCGAGAAGGTCTTCCATCAGGAAAGGCTTGGTGACGTAGGCATCGGCGCCGCGCTCAAATGCTGTCTCCTGTACCTGGCGTTCCTTACGCACAGTCAGGATGATCACCTGCATGGTGTGATCGACACCACTGCTCTGCTTGATTTCCGGCAGCACGTCCAGTCCGTCTTTATCGGGGAGCCCAAGATCGAGGATCACCACGTCCGGGGAGACATCCTGTACTAGTTTCAGCCCGGCCTGCGCGTTTGCCGCTTCGTGTACTTTCGCTCCTTTGTTCTCCAGCGAGATTTTCAGAAAGGTGCGGATCGATGGTGTGTCATCGATGGTGACGATGCATGTGTCTTTCAGGCTCATGCGATTTTCTCCTTCCTTGCCTCGTCTGCGTCGCGCCAGTTGTGCAGTTTCAACTGAAACACCGCGCCGCCTTTCTCATGGTTGTAGACGGCAATGCTCCCTTTCATACCTTCCATGATGGATTTGCAAATGGCAAGTCCGAGGCCGGTGCCGGCCACCTTGCTGTCGGTTTTTTTCAGGCGGGTATATTTATCGAATATCGCGTCCTGTTCGCCATCCGGAATGCCCTGGCCGCGGTCGCGCACGGAAAAGGTGAAAGCGTCATGATCATCGATGGTCATACTGACCGTGATTTCTGTTCCGGCCGGTGCGTATTTGGCGGCGTTGTCGAGCAGGTTTTGCACCACCTGTTCCAGCAACATCTGATCGGCTTCTACTTCAATGCGGTCTTTCAGGCGTTCAATGGTCAGTGTGTGGTGGGTCAGACGCTGGCGCAGACGTTTGGCGACAGTAGCGACAATTTCATCCGGAGAACACCATTCGCGTTTAAAGCGGATATCGCCGCTTTCGATCTTGGTCATGTCGAGGATGTTGGAAATGAAACTGTCCAGACGTTGTGCTTCATCCAGTGCTGTGGCGGTAAGCATACGTTTCTGTTCATCCGGCAGAGAATCATACATGCTGTGATAGGCACTCAGTGAGCCGATGATGGATGCCAATGGTGTCTTGAGGTCGTGCGATACGGAAGAGAGCAGCATGGCGCGCAGCTTTTCGCGTTCTTCACTAATACGAGTTTCCTGAATTTCCTGTGCCAGTTCCAGACGTTCCAGAATGATGGCGGATTTTTGCGCCAGCGCAGCGTGCAGTTTACCGAAGGCGGCGTCGAGGTTTCGCGCGTTGCGGATCTTGATGCCCAGGACACCGATGTCACCCAGTTCCGTGGCCATTGGTTCAAAGCGCCAGGCGGCTTCTTTGATGATTGGCGTGCCGGCACCGGTGGCGCGCAATTCCTGCCAGCACAGGTCACGGGCTTTGAGGCTCAGTGCATCCAGTGCCACTTCTTCTGGAATGGCGGCTTCCAGATCATCTGGCGACAAAGCATTGGGCAGGAAATATGCCAGATCCATGCTGATCCATTTCTGCATGCGTTCGTAGAGCAGGGTGAATGCTTCGCTGCGTGTGGTGGCTTTGGAGACCACCGTCTGGATGTCATAGAGCGCCTGTGTGCGCCGTGCCCGTTGTGCAATAGCGCGAGCATGGGCGCGGTTATAACTGCCGAAGAGTGACAGAATGAGGGCGGCGAACAGGAATAGCAACAGGTTGATGGCTTCGGTCGGGCCGGTAAGCCGCAGTTGGTAGAGTGGCTCGATGTAGAATACGTTGATGGCAAAAAAGCTGGTGAGTGAGGCGATCAGGCCCGGTATCAGCCCGTACCGCCCGGCAGTGAATGCGCAGGCGATCAGGAAAATAAGCGAGACGTTGTGGTCGTTTAGCAGGAACACAATGCGCGGCACCACCATACGCAGGGTTTCGGTGGCAAGGTAGGCGATAAAGACAGCGAGCAGCCCGTAGCCAATTTCACTGAGCTTGACGCTCTGGCGAATGGCGGTGCTGGCCAGTGTGGTTTCCGGCACTTCATGGTCGCGAGTTAGCGGGACGGTGCGTAGCTCAATCCGATGGTGCAGGGCGCGTTCTATTTTACGGGCAGTGGAGGGGTTGAGCAGCGCCCAGATGCCATCGCGTTTGGTTTCTCCCAACAGCATGTGGGTAGGGAGCGTGCCGTTCTCTTCGCATTCCTTGAGATGTTCACGCACCCCTGAGACAATATCGTTTGCTTCTATCTGGTGAATGCTGGCACCCATTTCTTTGGCGGCAGTCAGGAAGCGTAGAATCTGTTCTCTGAGTGATTCGTCATTGCGGTAGAAATTAGGCGTTTCAACAAACAAAGCCGACCAGGTGCAGCCCGTATCTTTAGCGCGGCGAGCGGCGATGCGAAGCAGCATCATGGTCTTTGGATGACCGTCTATGCATACGATGGTGTGTTGTTGCTTACCCTGATCCATTTATTCTGTTCGTTGTATATGTGTTGCCGCCGAATTCAGCCTAATCCTGCGGTTATAAAAATTCCATAAGGAAAACAACTATCAGGAAAAAACAAAGGCGGCCAGAGGCCGCCCTGCTTTGCTTGCCGTAGGCGTCGGGTTATTCTGATGTGGCGCGGAGCATCCATGCTGCCTTGTCATGCACCTGCATGCGGGCGATCATGATGTCTGCCGTCACTTCATCCCCAATTTTGTCGGCATATTCCTGTACCTCGCGTGCTTCGCGGGAGGCTTGTTCATTATCACGCAGCAGGTTTTTCACCATGTTGTCGGAGTTTTCCGGCAGTGCGCGATCTTCCTCGATGGAAGAACATTCCATGAACTCACGCAGGGTGCCCGGCGTAAAATGACCCAATGCACGGATACGCTCAGCAATGGTGTCGCCAGCGGCGTGAAGGTCTTCGTATTGTTCTTCAAACAGTGTGTGTAATGCGTGAAATTGTGGGCCAGTGACATTCCAGTGATAATACAGTGTTTTGACATAAAGCAGGTACGTGCTGGCCAGAAAGCCGGTCAGTTTTTGCGCCATTTCACTACGATCATCTTTGGTGATGCCAAGTTCCACCACACGGCTGTCAGTCTTATTCAGAGTTGCGGTTTTCATCGGTTTGTCCTTTCCTTTTATGCAGTGCGTTATGATAACAGCAGCGCCTCGATCATGTTTTCATCGTCCAGATCGTGAGATTCAGTCAGCTCAAAATTGTCTGTGTCAGGAATGATGTCGTTGATCTCATCCTGTCTGGGAAGTAACCAGTCTTCAAGCTGGTGCGATTGAGCGGTTTGCATTGTCATGGGAACCTCCATCTGCTGTTTATGTTCATGACGATTTCACCTTAGCGCCGGAAGAATCAACATGCTGTATGCATGAGAGTTGCGCGATATAAAGGCCGTATAAGAATTATTTATAATCAGATGGTTATTTGTGTTTTGACTTTCGTCAATTCGTGTTTCGAGATTCTGTTTATGCTTGGTAGATCACGTCTTGATGCAGAGGAACGCGATGCCTGAGCAGGAACACAGCACCAGTCATATGATCCAGCAGTTTGTGGGTATCTGCAATCAGGCAATCTCCAGGCATTATGATGAATTTCCATATCGTCAGGTGATTGAAGTGCTGCAAAAGAAGGGGCTGAATCACCAGTTGAGAGTCTTTGAAGATATCACGCGATCCTCGTGCGAAGTGCGATGGGATCGTGACCATATCGAAGTCGAAGAGGCGGGCTGTGGATGTAACTGTCCGATTTATCACTTGAGCAAACGTCACGTGGAACATGTGCTGGCAGCACCGGATGTCTACATCAACGACCCGTCGCTGATGGATCTCGGTTGGCTCAAAGCGTAAACTTCATTATTCACAAGGATAGCTGGAAGAGCAGGCGCTGCAGGAATACGTGGTCAGTTCGTTCAAGTCACTGATATGCACGGTGGCGCCTTGTACTTCAATATGTGCTTCTTTTTTCAACCGTGCGAGTGCGCGTGAAAATGTTTCCGGTTGCATGCCGAGGCGAGCGGCGACCAGTGTTTTATCATAGGGAAGGTGAATCAGGATGTTCTTGGTGACTCCCTCCGGACAGAGGCGCAGCATAAAGCACCCGATGCGTTGCGGTGCATTCTGCAAGGTGCGGTGCTCCAGCTCCATATCCTGCTGTTTGCGGCGGC
Organism: Alphaproteobacteria bacterium; assembly: GCA_030430795.1. GTDB lineage: Bacteria > Pseudomonadota > Alphaproteobacteria > Rickettsiales > UBA998 > JAUIJX01. Next base: position 4,207 of record JAUIJX010000091.1, read on the forward strand.
GGGACATGTTGCTCAGCATATTGATGGCGATCACCGGATGTTCTTCAATGATGTTGCGGAATTGCTGGATCGGGATCAGGGTAGCGGTGACGTCCTCCGCTACTTCTGCACTGAAGGTGTAGCATTGATTGCCGAACATGGCTGAATCGCCAAAGTAATCGCCGGTGGTCAGGATGTCGACAATGGCCTCGTCGCCGTCCAGTGTTTCGTTAAACAACTTAATCCAGCCGTTGTGGATGATATAGACGTATTTTGCTTCGTCGCCCTGGATAAAAAGCACGGTACCTTTTTTGATGAATTGCTGGCTGGTCCCCGCTGCCAGACTCTGGGTTACAGCCTCATCTGCACCATCGAACAATCCTGTGGCAATGATGCTGTCAAAAGAATTATCGGGTTGCGACTGCAACTGCATTTTTGTGACTTTCACGTTATTTTATCTCAAAAAGCCTGACTGATTGACAATAGTCAAGTGCTGCATCACCCTAGCCCGTACAATACAATCAAGTAACTATAACCTGCGTTTACTATGCACGAATTGCTTGCACATTGCCAATCTTATGTTTCCCACGACGGCGGTCTGACCTTGTCGCTTTTTCTGGCGGGCCTCGTCGGAGGAATGGCGCATTGTAGTGGTATGTGTTCTCCTTTTGTGCTGGCGCAACTTTCTTCCAGTGAAAAATCGGCTGATATGCCGGTCATGACCAAGCTACGCAAAGCGGCGTTGTTGCCTTATCACGCCGGGCGTATGACGACCTATGTCTGGCTTGGTGCAGTCGGTACGCTGTTCTCCGCGCAACTGATCGGCAGCGTGTTGCCGGGCTGGATTGTGCCGCTGATGCTGGCCTTTGCGGGCCTTCTGTTTTTGCTGAGCGTTTTTCCAGTGACGAAGCCACTTAAGGTTGTTGCAATTGCTGGGGCTATGCAACATTATGGTGCGTGGCTTGGGCGGCTTTCCAGGCCGTTTATGGTGGCTGGGAGTGTCTGGAAATCGTATGTTCTTGGCATTTTGCTTGGTTTTCTGCCGTGCGGATTGGTGCTGGCGGCGTTGATGGCTGTGATGGCAACCGGTGATCCGTTGATGGCGATGTTTGGGATGGCCGCATTTGCTGCGGGGACGATGCCGGCGCTGATAGCAATCGCGCTGGGTGGACAATGTATACAATCGCGCTGGCCGACCTTCTGGGGGAGAGCCAGAACCGGAGCGATGATCGTGAGTAGTGTTAGCCTGTTTGTTATGGCAGGTACGTGGAATCTTTGAGAGGAATGGGAAAGACAATGACGACACAAACACCTGAATATAATGATGAGATTGTGAAATTATTCACAATCGCCACCATGTTCTGGGGGAGTGCCGGATTTACCGTAGGGCTGTTGATTGCTCTGCAGATGGCATTTCCGGAGCTGAATTTTGAACCGTATCTGACGTTCGGGCGTTTGCGTCCGCTGCATACATCGGCGGTGATTTTCGCCTTCGGGGGGAACGCGCTCTTCGCCACCAGTTATTTTGTGGTACAGCGTACCTGCCGCACCCGTCTGTGGGGTGACGGGCTGGCATTGTTCACCTTCTGGGGATATCAGGCGTTCATTCTGATGGCCGGGTTAGGGTATCTCGCCGGGGTGACACAGGCAAAAGAATATGCCGAGCCGGAATGGTATGCGGATTTGTGGCTGACCATTGTATGGGTGGCCTATCTGCTGGTGTTCATGATGACGCTGGTTAAGCGCAAAGAGCCGCATATTTATGTCGCCAACTGGTTCTATCTGTCCTTTATTGTTACCGTCGCGATTCTGCATCTCGGTAATGGTGTGGCGGTGCCGGTCGATATTGTCTCTACCAAGAGTTACCCGGTATGGGGCGGTGTCCAGAGCGCCATGATTCAATGGTGGTACGGGCACAATGCCGTCGGTTTCTTCCTGACTGCCGGGTTCCTCGGGATGATGTATTATTTCGTGCCGAAGCGCGCCGAGCGTCCGGTCTATTCTTACCGTCTGTCGATTTTGCACTTCTGGTCGCTGATCTTCATCTATATTTGGGCCGGACCGCACCATTTGCATTACACCGCGCTGCCTGACTGGGCGCAGACGCTGGGGATGACCTTCTCTATCATGCTATGGATGCCGAGTTGGGGTGGGATGATCAACGGGATGATGACCCTGTCCGGTGCATGGCACAAGCTGCGCGATGACCCGGTACTGAAATTCATGATTATTTCGCTGGCCTTCTACGGCATGAGCACCTTCGAAGGGCCACTGATGTCCATCAAGGCGGTGAACTCGCTGAGTCACTATACCGACTGGACGATCGGTCACGTGCATTCCGGTGCGCTGGGCTGGGTGGCGTTCATCAGTTTCGGCGCCATTTACTATCTGGTGCCGGTGCTGTGGAAGAAGCCGCTTTATTCCCTGCGTCTGGTCAATACGCATCTGTGGATCGCGACCATTGGTATCGTTCTGTATATCACGGCGATGTGGGTGTCCGGGATCATGCAGGGGCTGATGTGGCGTTCGTATGACAGCATGGGCTTCCTCGAATATTCCTTCGTGGAGACCGTGATGGCCATGCATCCGTTCTATCTGATCCGTGCGCTGGGTGGTGCGCTGTTTATCGCCGGTGCGTTGATCATGGTCTATAATTTACGCAAAACTGTCACCGGCGATGCACCTGCTGCCGTTGGTAAAGGAGGGGAGGCCGTCGCATGCTAAAGAAACATGAAAAGCTGGAACGCAACTCTATCCTGATGTTGATTGGCATCATCATCGCCGTGTCCATCTGCGGGCTGGTGGAAGCGGTGCCACTCTTCAGGAAGGAAACGACGATTGAGCCG
>JAUIJX010000092.1 GCA_030430795.1 Alphaproteobacteria bacterium
GGTGGAATTGCTGGAGCGCACCAATAAACGCGTGATGGTGACGCCGGTGGGTGAAGAGGTACTGCAACATGCCCGCACCATCCTGCAGCATGCCGACGAGATCCGCGAGATTGGCCGTCAGGCCAGTGATCCGAGCAGCGGCGTGTTCCGTCTGGGTATTATCCCGACCATTGCCCCTTACCTGCTACCGCGCCTTATGCCATTGCTTGAAAAGCATTTTCCGAAGCTGGAACTGGAATTATACGAAGGGCAAACGCATCAGATTGTCCACCAAATCAAGCAAGGTGAACTGGATGCAATCCTGCTGGCACTTCCGATTGAAGACGACCAGCTGGAAGAGTACCACCTGTTTAAAGAACGTTTTTATGTCGCCACGCCTGACGATCATCCGCTGGCAGAGAAATCCTATATCGAAGTGCGCGATTTACGCCCCTACCCGCTGCTACTGCTGGAAGATGGACATTGCCTGCGTGATCAGGCGCTCGATGTCTGTCAACTCGCCGGCACCGAGGAATACAGCCATTTTCGCGCGACCAGCCTGGAGACCATCCGGCATATGGTGGCGCATCACGCCGGGATTACCCTGTTGCCGGAGATGGCCACGCGTGATCACCACGACAATATCGCGCTGGTTCCCTTCAAACCCCCGGCACCGCATCGTGATATCGGGCTGTGCTGGCGGTGTTCCAGCCCTCGCAAAGAGCTGCTTCGGGACATTTGCGCCACCATCAAGAAGCATGACCGCACCTTGCTCGGCAAGAAGAGCTAACGCTCCGATCTTAAGAATTGGCGTTAATTGGCTTATTCATAACCACTAATGTCGATATTTTTTGGGCTACTGTCATGAAACCGTCACGCTCTTACGGTAGAGTGGTAACTGGGTTGATGTAATAACATGTAAGCACAAAATATAGTGGAAACGACGCCGACAAACACACCAGACCAAGGACAAGAGGATGGACAGTCGCTGAAAGACTCCAGCCTTAAATACTCTGGCTATGCGTATCTGGTCAGTGATGCCGCTCTGTTTGTTGCCGGTATCTTAAATGGCAACATAAAAGAAGCGCTTACAGGACTCATTTGGGCAGGCGGAGGACTGACCGCCGCAGGTTACGGTAAGAGCTCCACGGAACAACAACTCAAGAGCCTGTCTTTTCGTTTGCGTGATTATCTGCGTAAAGAAGGTATCGAGATTCCACAGGATTCCACCCTGCAGCGCGAATATCTGGATAAATACGGCGACCGTGTCGTCAATAAAATCAATGACTTTCTTTATCGCCATCCGTCACAAGTGCTCAATACGATCTTCGGCGTAGGTGGCGCCACATTAGCTGTCGGCAAAGCCCAAACGGGAGATTACTGGAAAGCCGGTTCCGGGGTATTGGTATCCAGCGGAGCACTGGCCGGGCTGTTGATTCCGGAGCGCAACGAAGAGGAAATAGAAGAGATCCGTCAGCAAAAGACACGCAACCCCATCACGAAACTATGGAATTGGATTCAGGAAAGACCCCTACGGCTGACCAGTATGTTCTACACTGCCAACAACGTTACATTACTGAAAGGTGGCTGGGATGAGATGAAACTGCATCCAGAACGTGGCAGTCATTATTTCACTTACCTTGCCGGAGCCGGATATTTGGTAGCGAACGGCCTGCTGGCATTGTCTTCCACCGATTATTCCAAAGAATCCGTCGACCAACGCGCCTCTTCTCAGGATTTGGAGAAACTGGCTGCCGAGGTGGTGGCCGGACAGCCGAAGGATGTGCAGGAGCATGTGATTAACCACGTGTCAGGCTTCCTTGCCTCGCAGCCGGAAGTATCCATGAGTGCAGTCGAGATCGCCCGCCATATGCGCAATGCCATTAATAACCATGATTACGCACTTGAGAATGGTCACGACACACAAAAGGCAACGCCGGAGAAAGAACCGCCACCACAGCAGCCAGATGCACCGGCCCATACCCTGCCGAACGGCCAGCCACCCGAATGGAAAGGCACCGTCGAGCATGTCCATGAACATGCCACTGAAATCAGCTAATCTTTATCCCCTAGCTTTTTTGTCAAGAATAGTCGCCTTTACGTGACAGACTGTGCTAAGATGCCGCCATTATTCCAGAAGCAATAGGTCGGCATGAAACGTTCATTTCTGTTTTTTCTTATCTGTCTCTTCATACTGCACCCCGCATTGGCCGATACGCCTCCACCTACCCCGGTGATTGTCGCGACAGTCGAACGCAAGCCGTTTGTTGATGAGGTGGAGGCACTCGGTACACTGCGCGCAAAAGAAAGTGTCGATCTGACTTCCACCATCACCGAACTGGTGACGAGTGTGAATTTTGAAGATGGCCAACGCGTCAAGGAAGGCGACCTGCTCGTTGAGATGGCCGCATCCGAAGAACTGGCCGAACTGACCGAAGAACAATCCACACTGAAAGAAGCCAAGCGACAACTCGACCGGATTCGCCCACTCGCCAAGAAAGGGGTGGCATCGGAATCGGTTCTGGATCAGCGACGGCGAGAATATCAGGCAGCCAGCGCCCGCGCCGACGCCGTGAAATCCCGCATCAATCGCCGCCGGTTACTGGCGCCGTTTGACGGTGTGGTAGGCATTCGTACCATCAGTGTTGGCGCATTGGTACAACCGGGCACCACCATCACCACTGTAGACGATGACAGCATGATGAAGCTGGATTTCTCCGTGCCGTCCATCTATCTGCCTTCGCTTAAACCGGACGTGGTGATCGAGGCAACTACCAGAGCCTTCCCCGGACGCGTATTCGAGGGGCGTGTCTCCAGCGTGGATAGCCGCATCGATCCGGTCACACGCTCTATTCTGGTGCGCGCAATTATCGACAATCCGGACCGCGCATTAAAACCGGGTCTGCTAATGCGAGTTGTGCTGCAAAAGAATCCACGGAACGCATTGCTGGTGCCGGAAGAAGCACTGATCGCGAATGGCGAAAAGAATGCCGTGCTTGTCGTCACTAAGGCAGACGATATGACAACAGTGGAGCGCCGTACCGTCGCCATCGGACAGCGCCGCAAAGGTGAAGTCGAGATTCTCGCCGGGATACAGGAAGGTGATAAGGTTGTTACGCATGGCACGTTGCGTGCGCGGCCGGGCATGCCCGTTACGATCAAAGCGGAGCAAAAAGCGGATGAACCGCTGCGCGATATGCTGAAACAAAACACTGACACTCCTGAGGAGAACGGCGAGTGATCCTTTCCGATATTTCCGTCAAACGCCCTGTCTTTGCCTCGGTGATTTCATTGCTGTTGATTGCATTCGGGCTGGTGTCGTTTGAGCGCCTGCCATTGCGGGAATACCCGGATATCGATCCGCCGATCGTGACCGTGGAAGTGACCTACCCCGGTGCACCCGCCAATATTGTGGAAACACGTATTACGGAGATCATCGAGGAACGCATCGCCGGGATCGAAGGGATTGAATATATCGAGTCTTCCTCCATCGACGGCCGCTCGAACGTGACCATTGAGTTCACCATCGACCGTGATATCGATGCAGCCGCTAACGATGTACGCGATCGTGTTTCCAGCATTCAGGACGACCTGCCAGAAGAAGCCGAGCCACCGGAAGTACAGAAAATCGACAGTAATGAAGATGTCATCATCTGGCAGAACTTAGCCAGCGACACTATGAGTGTGCCTGAGTTGACGGATTATGCAGAACGTTTTCTCGTTGATCAATACTCTACCATGAGCGGTGTGGCGCGGGTGCGTGTAGGTGGTGGATTGCGATACGCCATGCGCATCTGGCTCGACCGACAGGAATTGGCCGCACGAGGGCTGGGCGTTGGTGACATTGAACGTGCCTTGCGGGCTGGCAACGTCGAATTACCAGCCGGTAGCCTGGAATCAGAAGAGCGGCTGTTCAAGGCGCGCGTTGACCGTAACTTTAAGAAGCCGGAGGATTTCGCACAGTTAGTGCTGGCAGAAGGTGAGGATGGTTATCTTGTTCGGCTTGGCGACGTGGCGCGGGTAGAATTAGGGCTGGAAGAAGACCGTACTTTCTTCCGCGGCAACGAAGTACCGATGGTTGGGATCGGTATTATCAAACAATCCACCGCCAACACCATCGAAGTTGCGCGCCGCGTTAAAGCACTAACCAAACGATTGAACCGTAACCTGCCCGACGGGATGTCGATTGAACAAAGCTACGATTCCTCTATCTTCATCGAGTCCGCCATTCACGAAGTTTATGTCACCCTATTTATTGCCATAGGCTGCGTCATTTTCGTCATTTACATATTTCTCGGCTCGCTGCGCGCCATGCTGATTCCTGCCGTCACTGTTCCCGTTTCCATCATTGCGACTTTCATTGTGATTTATGCGCTCGGCTTCTCCCTTAACCTGCTGACGCTATTGGCGCTGGTGCTGGCGATTGGTTTGGTCGTGGATGATGCCATTGTGATGTTGGAGAATATTGTCCGGCGCATTCAGGAAAAAGGGGAACCACCACTGGTCGCTGCTTTCCGTGGCGCCAGACAAGTCAGTTTTGCGGTGATTGCCACCACGCTGGTACTAATTTCCGTGTTTGTCCCCATTACCTTTCTGGAAGGTGATACGGGGCGTCTGTTTACAGAATTTGCTCTGACCATTTCCGCAGCCGTTGGGTTCTCATCGCTGGTTGCATTGACACTTTCTCCGATGCTTGCATCACAAATTTTATCGCAGGATAAAGTAGATGAGAACCGTCTGGTGCAGTCGGCCAATCGTTTATTCGACCGTTCACGCGAGCGCTATATGCGCATACTGCATCAAGCGATCACCCACCCCAAACAAACCGTCATGGCCTTCTTTGGGCTGTTGGCACTCACCGCACTAATCTATCCGTTCGTGCCGCAAGAGTTTGCACCAAAAGAAGATCGCGGCGCTTTCTTTGTCCTTGTCGACGGGCCGGAAGGCGCATCATATCAATACATCGAAGAATATATGACGGAAATTGAACAACGAATGATGCCGTATGTGGAGAAAGGTGAATTTCATCGTTTGCTGGTTCGTGCGCCTCGCGCCTTCGGCAATATTGAGAGCTTCAACAGCGGTATTGTCATCGTCATCATGGAAGACTGGAGCGACCGTCGATCCGTATGGCCAATTATGAATGAGATACGTGCAAGTCTTTCCGAATTACCAGGTGTGCGTGCCTTCCCTATTATGCGTCAGGGGCTGGGTGGCGGCACACAAAAACCAGTGCAGTTCGTGCTAGGGGGATCGACCTACGAAGAGCTGGCTGAGTGGCGTAATATCCTGATGGAAAAGCTGGATGAGAATAATCCGGGGCTTGAGAGCATCGACAGCAACTACAAAGAAACCCGTCCACAAATTGACTTCAATGTCGATTATAACCGTGCATCATCGCTTGGCGTGACGGTGCAGGAAATTGGTCAGACACTCGAGACAATGATGGGTGGGCGCAACGTTACCACTTTCCTCAACAAAGGGGAAGAATATGACGTCATTCTGGAAGGTGAGCGCGCTGAGCAGCGTTCGTTTAATGACATTCGTAACATCTATATTCGCTCCGAGCGCACCGGGGAATTGATCCCACTTGCCAACCTTGTTGAGATCAAAGAATACGGCTCGGCAGAAACGCTTTTCCGTTATAATCGCGTCCGTTCCATCACGCTGGAGGCCAACCTGACCGATGGTTATCGCCTGGGTGAAGCGCTCAACCATATGGAAGAGCTGGTGCGTGCCAACCTGCCGGATGAAGCCATCATTGACTATAAAGGGCAGAGCCGCGACTTCATCAAATCCGGTACATCCATCATCTTCGTCTTTATCCTTGGGTTGGTAGTGGTGTTCCTCGTTCTGGCCGCCCAATTTGAGAGCTATATCCATCCGTTCGTCATTATGCTGACAGTGCCGCTGGCGATGGGTGGCGGTTTGTTCGGATTGCTGATCACCGGCAGTTCGCTCAATATTTATTCGCAGATCGCATTGATTATTCTGGTCGGCCTGTCTGCCAAGAACGGCATTCTAATTGTGGAATTCGCCAACCAGTTACGTGATCAGGGTATGCGTTTTTCCGATGCGCTGATACAGGCTTCCGAGACGCGTTTTCGTCCCATCCTGATGACCGCGTTGACGACCATCGCCGGTGCACTGCCTCTGGCGCTGGCCAGTGGCGCTGGTTCAGAAACACGCATTGAAATCGGCATTGTCGTGCTGTTCGGCGTGACGGCAGCCACCGTGTTTACCCTGCTGATTGTACCAGTCGCCTACAGCCTGATTGCACGGCACACCACCTCGCCGGGCGCGGTTGCTGCGCGGCTGGAACAGGAACAATCACAGCATTAATTGCCTTCGTAGAGATCGAGCAGATCGTCGCGCAAACTATTCGCCTGCGTAATGATGCCAATGGCGGTTTGTGACTTGATATTCTGTTGCGCAAAGTTGGTGGATTCCGCTGCAATGTCGGTATCCGCCAGTACGGCCAGCGCCGCACCCTCATCGCGCACGCGGGCAGACAGCACGTCAGCAATCGCCCCGGCGCGCGCCTGATAAGAACCCACATAACTACGGCGCTCGGTGATGAAATCCAGACCGTATTGCACATCCTCGAATGCTTCGGCCACCGCTTCCAGTGTTGCGATGTTGGTATCGGCATTGCGCAGCACATCTGCAATGTATATCTCGCCGATATCGAAGGTCAGGCTTTCCTGACTAGCGTTGCTGATCTGAAATGAAAACTCCGTGACAATCTGATTTTCAAGCGAGCTTTTGATAACGATGTCTACGTCCTGCGTGACAATGCCGTTGCCCGTATCCATTTCCACCACCAACGTGACCTCTTCCAGTTCCGGATCAATGGCATCGACATTCGCAATGGTAATGGCACCAGTCAGACGATCGATGGTGTATGCTCCACTATCATTGCCGTCTACGATGGTATAGATTACCGGCGCACCACCATTGTCCAGATCAAGATCCACCACCAGCGCCTCATTCTCTACCGGCGAGACATCCGCTGCACCCCCGGCGATTCCCG
>JAUIJX010000093.1 GCA_030430795.1 Alphaproteobacteria bacterium
ATTCTGGAAGGGTTTGTGTCTTTCAGCATGGAGATTTCGGTGATCGTGGCGCGTAATGCCAGTGGCGCGGTGGCGATGTATCCGCCGGTGCAGAATGTGCATAAGCATCATATCCTGCATGAAACGATCGTCCCGGCGCCGGTTGACCCTGCGGTGAAAGCAAAAGCGCTGGCGATGGCGAAGCATATTGCCGAGGAAGCCGGGCTGATCGGGTTGCTGGCGATTGAAATGTTCGTCACCGCGGAAGGCGACGTGCTGGTCAATGAGCTGGCACCACGTCCGCATAATTCCGGTCACTGGAGCATTGATGCCGCCTATACCAGTCAGTTTGAGCAGGCGATTCGCGCCATTTGCGACCTGACACTCGGAAATCCTGAGCCGCGTTGTGTGGCCAGAATGCTTAACCTGATCGGTGAAGATGTCGAAAAATGGCAGGAATTCACCGACGATCCTAACGCACGCCTCCATCTTTATGGTAAAAGGGAGATACGCCAAGGCCGCAAAATGGGCCATGTGACGTTTTTAACGGACGCGTAGGATAGGATGGGTGAGGCAGAATTTAGTAATGCCTACCAGCCGCTGGAACAAAACGAATTTGAGGTCATGCAACGCGAGCATGTGTTGTGGCTGCGTTCCGGTGGGCAGGATGGCAAACGCATGCATTGCAGGGACGCAGACCTGACAGGGTGTCTGCTTGCCGGTGTCGATCTGAGCGGTGCGAATCTGCGTGGGTGTTATCTGCGCGGAATGGACCTCAGCAAAACCATTTTTCAGGATGTCGATTTAACGGAAGCCGATCTGTCGGAAGCGACGTTGCGCGGGGTGGTGCTGCATCAGGCGACGCTCAATAATGTGCAGGCGGGAAAAGCAGTATTCGCGGGGGCGGATATGTCGTTCGTCAGTGCGATGAATGCCAATTTCGTGCAGGCGGATATGCAGGATACGCAACTGGTGCAGACCAATCTGCGGGAAGCGAATTTCAGTGGCGCATTGATGATGCGCGCGAATTTGTCGCAAGCGAATATGCGTGGGGTGGAGATGACGGATGCGAATCTCTCGGGCGCGAATCTGGAACATGCCGATCTGCGGAACGGGATATGTTACCGCACCCTGTTTGACAATGCACGGGTGCATGGGACCTTCCTGAAAGGGACAGCGCTGGACGGGGTGAATTTCGTTAAAACCGATTTCTCCGAGGCGATTGACCTGTCGGAAGAATACCGGATGCAGGCGTTCCAGCAGCAGCAGGAAATGATCGAGGTGAAGAAGGCGGAGGTCGAGCAGGCACGCCGCGAGCTTGAGCAGCGCGAAGGCGTCGTGCTGAAGGAAAAGCAGGAGGTGGAATCACGCACCAATCTGTTTGCCTCGCTCGGTGAAGTGGAAGACGAGCTGGCAAAAGAATTTGAAGTGATTACTCAGCGTGGCCAGATTCTGACCGGGGTGTGGGCAGTGATGATTCTGCTGTTTGCCATCGGGATGGCCGTGCTGGCGTCCTCGGTGCCGCCGGAGAAGCTGAAACTGGTGGAATTGACGGTGGTATTCGGCGTGATGTTGTTGGTTTTGGTGCTGTTCGGCGCCTCTGCCTATGTTCCGCAACTCTGCATTAAAAAGATGAAAACCCACCGCGCGTTAAGGGAACGTAAACTATCCCTGTATCATAATGGAGAAAAGGAACAAAAACAGGCCAGTGAGGCCCCATCCTCAACACTTGCAGGCGGTCCACGCCTGACCCAGTAGATTCCGGCCTGTTGCACAGTAACTCATTGCGTGAAGGAGCATTATGTCTAAGAAAAAGCATACATCCGTTGCCGTGTTCTGCGGCGCTCAAAATGCCGTTCCACAAACCCATCTGGATATGGGTAAGGAACTGGGAAGCCGTCTGGCTGATAATAACATTTCTCTCGTGTATGGCGGGGGTGACTGCGGGATTATGGGCGCGGTTGCCAATGCCGTGATGGCGAAAGATGGCTGGGTGACCGGGGTATTCCCGGAGAGCCTGCGCGAGATTGAGAACGAGCATCAGTCGCTCAGCGAAATCGTGATCGTCGATAGCATGCATACACGAAAAGAACTGATGTATCGCAAGTCCGACATGTTCATCATTCTGCCGGGCGGATTCGGCACGATGGACGAGATGTTCGAGATTCTGACGTGGAAGCAGCTGAACCTGCATGACAAGCCGATCGTGATCTTTAACCACGAAGGCTATTGGGACCACCTGATTGCGTTGATGGATAACATCATCGGCAATGGGTTTGCCATGAAAGGTACGGAAGAGCTGTATGATGTCGTGATATCGCTGGACGCATTGCAGGACTATATCCTGTCACATGCGGGCGAAGACTATAAAGCGACCAACTCGCCGCTTATTCCATAAATTGACCACCGTTGATCGACAGGGTTTCCCCGGTGATGAAGGCCGCTTCATCAGCGATGAGGAAGGCGACCGCGCGCGCGATTTCTTCCGGCTCACCCATGCGGCCGACCGGGATGGCGCCAATGATCTGTTCCAGCACTTTTTCCGGCACGGCAGAGGTCATGTCGGTGACGATGTAGCCCGGTGCAATGGCGTTGACGGTGATGCCCTTGGCAGCGGTCTCACGCGCCAGTGCTTTGGTGAAACCCAGAATACCTGATTTGGCAGCGGAGTAGTTGGTTTGCCCCAGTTGCCCCAGCTGCGCGTTGACGGAGCTGATATTGACGATGCGGCCAAATTTATTCTCGCGCATGCCTTCAATCACTGCGCGCGACATGTTGAAGCAGGAGGTGAGGTTGGTGGCGATCACCTTGTTCCAGTTTTCCGGATCCATTTTATGCATCATGCCGTCGCGGGTGATGCCGGCGTTGTTGATGAGGATTTCGACCTTCTTGCCGAATTCCTTTTCAATGTCCGCGATGCTTTGCTGACAGGCGGCGAAATCGGACACATCCCATTTATGGACGTTGATGCCGGTCTCGTCCTTGAAGGCTTGCGCCGCTTCATCGCGCGAGGCGTAGTTGGCGACGACGTCGTAGCCTTTTGCTTTCAACGCCAGTGCAATGGCTTTTCCTATTCCGCGTGTTCCGCCGGTTACTACCGCTAAACGACTCATGTCTACTCCTGTGTTTGTCTTTGGTTATTAAGCACGTGCAAGGCACATGGCGACACCCATGCCGCCGCCGATGCACAATGTGGCGAGACCTTTCTTGGCGTCGCGACGTTTCATCTCATGCAGCAGGGTGGTGAGGATGCGGGCGCCGGATGCGCCGATCGGGTGACCGATGGCAATAGCGCCGCCATTAACGTTGACCTTATCGGTATCCCAGCCCATGTCTTTATTGACGGCAATGGCCTGTGCAGCGAAGGCCTCATTGGCTTCGATGAGGTCGAGATCGCCAACGGACCAGCCCGCTTTTTCGAGCGCTTTCTTCGATGCCGGGATCGGGCCGGTGCCCATGATGTCCGGTGACACCCCGGCATGTGCCCAGGTGACGATATGTGCCAGCGGCTCCAGACCGCGTTTTTCGGCTTCGGCGCGGGTCATCAGCATGACCGCAGCAGCGCCGTCATTGATGCCGGAGGCATTCCCGGCGGTAACGGTGCCATCCTTACTGAAAGCCGGGCGCAGTTTGGCCAGCCCATCGGCGGTGGTATCCGGGCGCGGGTGTTCGTCGGTATCGACGGTGATGTCGCCCTTACGATGGCTGATGGTGATCGGGATGATTTCATCTCTGAAGTTTCCGGCTTCCATCGCTTTACCCGCTTTTTGCTGGGAATTGGCAGCGAATGCATCCTGTTCCTCACGGGTGATGCTGTATTGTTTGGCGACGTTCTCGGCAGTGGTGCCCATATGGTAGTCGTTGAAGATGTCCCACAGCCCGTCATGCACCATCGTGTCGACCAGCGGGGCGTTGCCCATCTTGATGCCACTGCGGGCATAGACGGCGTGCGGCGCCAGTGACATGTTTTCCTGCCCACCGGCGATGACGATGCTGCTGTCACCGTTACGAATGGCCTGAAAGCCCAGTGCGACGGCGCGTAGGCCGGAACCGCAGACCTGATTCAGCCCCCAGCCGGGAACAGATTCCGGGAAGCCAGCGCCGATTACGGCCTGACGTGCCGGGTTTTGCCCCTGCGCTGCGTTCAATACCTGCCCGAGAATAACTTCCGAGACGTCGCCGCCATCCACTTTGGTGCGACCGCTCAACGCTTTTAATACTTCAGCGCCAAGCGTGTGTGCGGGGAGGGAGGACAGACCGCCGTTAAACGCGCCTACAGCGGTGCGTACAGCGTCTACAATGACAATATCGTCAGCATTCTGGGTCATGGGGTGGCTCCAAACTCTATTTTACGTGGCGCCACTTTTATTGACTGAGCACTGGTCTGTCCAGCTTTTTTGTTTGTGCAGTGCAAGGAAAATACTTGGTTTTGCCTTGGTTGTACGGCATTGGAACATGCACGCGAATTTTGCCTTAAGCGGCTTCCTCAGCGGAGTCGAAATCCGGAAGCATGCCGAGCGCGTGTTTGTAGAGGTCGAGCATATGCTCCTGCTCGTCGCGGTCGGAGGCGTCCATTTTGCGCAGTTTAATGACGGTGCGCATGGTTTTGACGTCGTAGCCGTTAGCTTTGGCTTCGGCAAACACTTCACGGATATCAGCTGCCAGTGTGGTTTTTTCTTCTTCCAGCCGTTCAATACGTTCGATAAAACTACGTAGCTGGTCTTTGGCGATCTGATGTGAATCCATGGAAAACTCCTGTGTTTGTGGTTGTCGATGAGGATACGCATCATGCAAAGAAAGCCACGCTTTGGCAATATCTATGTGAAAAATCCTGTTTTAGGCCGGTTTATGCCGATAGTGCTTGCCTTAGCGCGCTTTTTTGCGTAAAACCGCTGGTCTGTGAACGAGCCAACCGGGGAAGGGGGTAATTTTCTTGGTTGAAGTCAATGTACGCGATAATAACATCGATCAGGCACTGCGTGCCCTGAAGAAAAAGATGCAACGCGAAGGTATCTTTCGCGAAATGAAAATGCGTAGGCATTATGAAAAGCCTTCCGAGCGCCGTGTGCGCGAAAGTGCGGAAGCGCAGCGCCGTACCCGTAAGCTGGCGCGCAAACGTGAGCAATTCGACTAGAGTTGTTGCGTTATAGCATATGAAGAAGGCGGCTCCTAAGAGTCGCCTTTTTTATTGTTTGCCTTCTCCGGTGCGCGTTGGAGCTGAGAATTTGAGCACCCGCAATTCTTCTTCCAACATTGTGCTGACCTTAGCACGCAAGTCTGAGACTTCAGGTGGCTTGGGCGTGTCTTCATACTGTTTGAATTGCTGTTCCCAGAAGTTATACAAACTTTGCGTTTTTCTTTTTCCATTGTTTTTTTGTGAATCGCGAATCACCTCATCCGTATCAAGGATGGGGAGTTCCGTATTGCACGCCATGGATGCGACAACATAATTACGTATCATGCCTTTCATGGCATAGAGGTTTCTGGTTTGTTCGTTGGCGTTTTTTTGAATTGGATACAGCAGATTGATTCCGTCCATTTGTGTCCGAAAGTCCTCAGCGACCCGGTGAGGCAGTAATTCGGCCAATGAGTCGAGGATGCTGTCAATGACATGATTCAGGCTCATTGACCTATTTTCAGCAGCCAATTTGCTTTGCCATGTAAGTTCTGGTTTTGGATCAGGTGATGACATAATGTTTATCTTGCCGTGCTGTGTCCGCAGCACTGCCAGACGACTAATTCATTTGTAAGGGCGGCAGCGATTCTGCGTCTGAGATTATCCGAATCTGGCGCTTCCGGAATGCTTGTCGGGTTTTTGTTGTGTCCAGAGTGCCATATTGCATGGAGGTATGACGTGATCGTGTTAACAGTGTTTCTGTTCAATTCAAGGATCGTTTGATCGGCATTACAGATAGGCAGCGTTGTGCTTTTTGCCATTTCGTAAAGCAGAAAGTTCCGGGCCAATATCTTGCAGGCGTAGATGTCCCGCTTTGCTTTGTTTTCTGGTGTATCCGGAGGAGGCGTTTCCATTCCCACGCTGTCATACGTCTCCAACAGCGATGGAGGAAGAACCATTTTGAGGCTTTCCAATGTGTCGAACAGCAATGTAGAGAAGTCTGTCGGCATGTGTGTGCGACTATCGCCTGCTGGCGGAACTAACGTAGCCCAATGCTTATTGCCCTCATCCATGGTTTTTTCCTTTCCGTGGCTTGGTATAGCAGCGGAATGTGTCAGGAATATGACAATATTTAATTTTTGTTAATTATTGGATGAGGGTATCGCTCTCAATCAGCCCGGTGACACCCGCCAGTGTGATGCTATTGCCGTCGCTCAGGTCGATGAGCAGACCGGCATCGGTGACGCTGGCATGGCTCATCAGTGAGGTGAAATCCACGATTCCACCAACACTGAGCTGGATCAGCAGGATGTCGCCACCCTCAGCACCAGCGCCGCTGAAGCCGGAAATGACGTCTGCACCGCTATTGGCCGCGAATACGAAGGTATCGTCACCGCCGCCGCCATCGAGCACATCATTGCCGAGACCGCCGTTGATGGTGTCGTTACCGGCATTGCCGTAGATATGGTCATTGCCTTTGCCACCGTGGATATAGTCGGCGCCATCATTGACATCGGATTCGCTGTCACCGCCATAGATATAGTCATCGTCATAATTGCCGAACAGGGTGTCCGCGCCTGCATTGCCACAGATATAGTCGTTGCCGCGACCACCGTAGATGATGTCATTACCGGTCAGGGACAGGCCGTGTACCGATTGCAGGTAGGAGGAAATTTCGCCGTAGAGGATGTCTGCGCCGCCGTTGCCATAGATGACATCGTCGCCACTGCCTCCATTGATGTCGTCGCGGGATCCGTCCAGATCAACACCGCCGGTGCCGCCGTAGATGGTGTCATTACCGTCACCGCCATGCAGGTGGTCGAGGTAATCGCCACATTTGATCAGGTTGTTGCCAGCGTTGCCGAAGATGAAATCCGCCGCGTCGCCGCC
>JAUIJX010000094.1 GCA_030430795.1 Alphaproteobacteria bacterium
TCACGGGTGAGGTTGGTGCCGGTGATCAATTCGTCATCCCAGTTGATGGCGAACTTACCGTCCTTGACCATCAGGGTGGAGATGAAGTTATAGAGGTTGCGGGCGTAGAGCGCGCTGGCATCGACAGCGGCGCGGGACGGCATGTTGGTATAACCGACGATCTGTACGCCGTGGTGATCGACCACTTTATCCGGCTGAGAGAGGCTGCAGTTACCGCCTGACGCGGCGGCAAGGTCGATGATGACGGCGCCGGTTTTCATGGTATCGACCATCGCCTCGTCGATCAGTGTCGGTGCCGGTCTGCCGGGAATCAGTGCAGTGGTGATAATGATGTCCTGCGTCTTGATGGTCTCGGCGATCAGTTCGCTTTGTTTGCGCTTGTAATCGTCACTCATTTCCTTGGCGTAACCACCGGCGGTCTCACCGTCGGTTTCTTCCGCCGGGACTTCGATGAAGGTGGCGCCGAGGCTTTCTACCTGTTCCTTGACCACTGGACGGACGTCAAAAGCGGAGACGACAGCGCCGAGGCGTTTGGCGGTGGCGATGGCCTGCAGACCAGCTACGCCAGCACCCAGAATCAGAGCGCGGGCAGGGGTGACGGTGCCTGCGGCGGTCATCATCATCGGTACGACCTTGCCGAATTGCGCGACGGCGTCGATAACGGCGCGGTAGCCGGCGAGGTTGCTTTGGGATGAGAGAACATCCATGGATTGCGCGCGAGAGATGCGCGGCAGCATTTCGAGTGAGAAGCTTTGTACACCAGACTTGGCGTAGCTATCGATATCGGCGTCTTTATTATAAGGGGCCAGCATGCCGATCAGGGCGATACCTTTGGGGAGGTCAGCGCGGGTTTTGGCATCCGGCGCGTTGACGCATAACGCAATGTCCGCGCCCTTGACGGTAGCGGCGGTATCTTTGGCGATGGCGGCACCCGCCTGTTTAAAGTCGTTGTCGCTGATGCCAGCGCCCGTACCTGCGCCTTCCTGCACGGTGACATTTGCACCGAGGGCGACGAATCGTTTGATGGAATCAGGGGTCGCGGCGACGCGCTTTTCGAGGGCGTTGGTTTCCTTGAGAACGGCAAGTTTCATGATGCTCCATCCTGTCTTCAGAACTGTGAAGGATTGGTGTATCGGAAACAGGTGCCGACTGCAACGTGAAAATTCCTATCGTATTGATAGGTGAAGGTTATATGTGACGGCTGTGCCTATGCGTCCATTGAGGCGTTGTCTTTGCTGTGCGAACGCTTGTCCTCAAACATCGACTGATCCGCCGCATGCAGTGCCTGTTCCGCCGTTTCGCCCTTACGGATGCCGTGGAAACCGGCAGCGCAGGTCAGGCTGAGGGGCTGACCGTTGAAGGTGAACGGCGTGCCTGCAATTTTGGCAGCGATATCTTTGGCACGCTTCTTCGCGGCGAGGCTATCGGCGTAGTACATGATGATGGCGAATTCGTCACCGCCGAGGCGGGCGAGGAAGTCAGAATCACGTTTGGAGTTTTGCAGCAGTTCAGCGACGTGGCGGATGGCCATATCCCCGGCGGCGTGGCCGTAGGTGTCGTTGATCTCTTTAAAGCCGTTGAGGTCGAAGTAGACGATACTGGACGGGTGATTGTAGCGTTCCAGCATGGAAATGACCCAGGTCAGGCGGCGCATGAAGGCGCGGCGGTTGGGGATTGGCGCCAGCACATCGACATCGATCAGCGATTCGAGCTCTTGCAGCTGCTCTTCCAGCTTTTTCTTTTCCAGCACCTCGTCGTCGATTTTCTCGAAAAGCGTGGAGATGGCGAGGATGACGGCGTCCGTCAGCTCCTTTTCAGGGATACCGAGCATGGCAATGCGGTCTGGGAGTTTGCTCTTGCGGCCAGTCAGTGGAAGAGAAAATGCGCGTTCCATCATGCTTTTCCTTGGGTTCCCCTTATTGTCATAGCCGGTGGCCAGTGTCGGTAGGGTTGGGTTCTGTTGCATAGTGCCTGCCTTTTACTATTGTGCGTTGTCACGTGATTACAATGCTTTTTTTCTATTAAATTATAAGCAAGTTTGATGCCAATCCAGTGATTTTGGGTGAAAAACAGATGTCTGGAAGGTGTTTTTTTACACATTAAAGGGAGAGTAAATAAAAAAAGAGCGCCGGTGAGACGCTCTTTGGTGTTTGTTATGGACGGTTTAGCTACACACTTCTTTCCGTCTCCGAGGTAACCGTCGGGCTGCTGGCGAGGTTTATTTCGCCGGTGCTGACGGCTGCCAGCGCCATATCAGTGCTAACATTCGGTACCTGTTCCGCCAGTGCGGTGATGAACCCTGGTGTGATTTCACCATTTGCCGGCGCAATACCCAGTTCACGCTGTTTTTGCATAACAGCAGTACGTGTTTCTGCGCCAAAGCGACCATCTGCGCCAAATTGAGGCAGTGCATCAGGATCCGTAATTAATATTAATTGCTGTGCTTGTTTGACACGCGGATCAAAATCTACCGTTCCTACGTTGTCCTGACGCAATACATCGAATTCAAATCGTTGTGCCGCGGCAGCAATGGCCTGAGGGTCCGTTGACGGTTCAGCAGAAGCGAGTTGACGTTGCGCAGGCTGTTCCTGTTCGACAGCGCCGTGTTGCTGTGTCCCAGCATTCTTGACGTTGGCAACAATCTGTTCACCGAGATTACCAATCTCGCTTTCCGGCATTTGTTGAACTTTTCCTGCAGCAAACAGCCGATCTGTAATGGCTTCCACCAGTTTGCGCCCTTCCAGGTCACCCGGAATGTCGGCCAGTGGGATCGTTTCATTAATGCCATCTCTCACGGTTTGCAATTCTGCTTCGCCGAGTCCGCTTTCCAGCTTATTATAGAGTTTCTGATATGCCTGCGATTCTGCATCTGTCACGCCGGGGGGTTCTGAATCAAAGCTGCGCCCTAGCCCTGGTATTTTACCCCATTGTGGCGTCATGGCTGCGCTGATGCGGGTATATTCCGCTTCAATTTGTGATGAGGCGGTGCCTTGTGATGAAGTGGTAACCGCTGCTGTTCTGACTGCGGTGCCTGTGCTTGCCGGAGATGCAGAAGATAAACGGAAGTTCGGATCTGCCAGTTCTGGTCGTTGCTGCGCGAATTTTTGTGCATCCTGCTTGATATGATCAAAGAAAGACTGCGCTGTCATGTTGCCGCCGTTGCGTTCATAGAGCGCTTCTAATGCTTTTAAATTTTCTTTAGCTTCAGCGACATTAGATGAAACACTTACTTCGCTTGGGTATGCGCGGGCAATAATGTTCATATCGGCGATGAATGCCTGTTGGCTGTCTTTGTCCCAATCATCCAGAAAGCCTGCCAGTGCTTTACTGGCATCGTCACGACCGCTGACGTAACCGGTAGAAAGGCTGCCTGATGCGGTGCCTCCTGCGACAACGGTGCCGCCTGCGCCCGGAATTGGCGGAAGACCAGCGGGTAATTCGCCATCACCGCCACCACCACCAAATATCGCTCCGCCAACTGACTTTGCACTGTCAATAACGGTATCCAGTAAACCTGTGCCTGCCAGCAAGTTTATGCCGGTAAATACTTGACCAATGCCATTGCTTTCTTTCCAAGTTTGTCCAAACTGTTCTCCCCGCTTAGCTATAATCCCAAGGTCTGTTGCTATGCGTCGTTGCCCTTGCGCGGTACCGGTTCGGGCGTTGTGCGATGCTGAACGTTCTTCGTTACGATCAATGGTTGCCTGAGCTTGCGATTGTGCCATGCGTTGCCAGTAGGCAGCGTTACCGGCTCCTGCTTCTTCTGCCTGCCGTTCCGGGTCGTAGCCGGATTGCAGATATTCTGCATAAAATTCAGGATTGCCGCCACGAATCTGGTTCATCGTCTGGCTATATGCACGGGGATCGTTGTGTTTCAGGGCAACGAGCTGCTGTGCGTATGCGGTTTCTGCTTTATTAAGTGCCATGATCTGCTGCTCTTACTATTAATCTATACTATTACTTTAGCACGCTAATGTTACAGAATTATGACTCTTTGGCCACTTTTTTTAGGCAAAAAGTTGTTGTAATACAGTTAATTGCCTTTTTGGGTTTCTTCCAGCTCCCGTTTGAAGGCCTCGGCTTCCAGTGCTTCGATCTCTTCCGGGGTCAGGGTGTCGCGGCGGACACCTTCTTCACCCGGCAACCAGATCAGTTGCAGGTTTTTCGGGTTACGGGCGAAGACGCGCTCTTCCGTCACCATGCCGAGGTTTGGCGGGATATTGTTCTTGGCCAGACCAACAATGGTGTGTTTTTCGTCCCGGCACATGCCGATGACTACACGGGCACGGTCAATAAATACCTGTGAACCACGTAATTCATCCAGTACTTCCCGGGAGTTAGTCGGGCGTGCACCTTTCTGCAAGTGGTGGACGACTACCATGGCCGAGCGCTTCTTGATGGCGAATTCCTCGATCGCTTCGAAGAACTCACTGACCACGTCAGCGTCATTCTCATCGCCGGTGAGGTATTTCCGCGCCGGGTCAATCACGACAATCGGTACTTCCGGCATCTTTTGGAGTTCGGTTAGGTATTCACTGAAGGTAATTTCCTTGTCCTGAAACTCGGTACGGTGGAATTGCAGGCGGTTGGCACGGTGTAGCGGGTCGAACAGCTCGCCACGGGCGTTAATGATCGCCGGGCCGTCCTCCCCGGAGAAATACACGCAAATACCGCTTTTGCAGAAATCATAGTTGATGTCCTGTCCCAGCCATTTGGGTTTTTCTTCGCCTTCGTCCCAGTCGATAGCGGCATAGACGCAAAGCTGGTGGGCGATACTACTTTTACCGGTACCCCCGGCAGCGGCCAGCAGGGTCACGGCGCCGCGCGGGATCAGACCGTTGACGACGAATTCAAAGGTTTCATCCGAGCCAACTTTCCGCATCGGGCCGGTACGGTCGAACAAATGCAGGTCGCGGGCACAGAGGTCGTAGAAGCGGTTGTTGTGCGGAATATCCTTCGGGTCCTGACCGAAACGCACATAGAGTGTGTGGTGGCGGTCGTAGGCGTTCCAGCATTGATTGCTGTCGATGCTTGTCTGCACGTCCACCTGTGAAGCTTTGACGATCTCTTCCGGTGACGCGTTCAGCAGGTCTTTCGGCAGAACGTCATTGATATGCGGGTGGTTGAACATCCCGTGGGTACAGAGATAGTTCAGGCCAGACAGCATATAAAAGTTCCAGTAATGGTCACTCTGGATGTCGGTGAGTTCGTAGAGGTCGCGGCAACCGCTCACCACGCTGTGTTCCGGGTGCTCGGCGGCAGGCTTGAGAATTTCTTTCGAGAAACCAATCATTTTCAAGCCGGATTTTGGGTTGTCACCACGGGTGATGACACTGTTGCGGACACCCAGCCAGTCGATGCGTTGTTTCTGGTCTTCCTGCAGTTTGGCGACGCCAAGCGTCAACGCCGTTCCCCAGAAGATGCCGCTGCCGATGGGTTTGTATTCATTTTTACCGACTTTTTCATGGACGATCGGATTCAGGAGCAGGGTGGTGTTGGGAAGCTTCCCGTCATTATAATAGCGATTGATGTGTTCAATGGCGGTCTCAATATCGTCGGGACCGATCCAGTGGCAGATGCCTTCCTGCTGCGAGCGCCACGGTTCCTGCCCCTCAATGGTGTAGAGCGCCATGTAGCCATCTAGGCCAACCGCTTTATGCGCTGCCCAGATGATCGCCAGTTCGCGGCGAATGCTCTCCGCGTGGTCTACTATCTCAGGAATGCTGTCTGTCATCTCTGTATCCCCTGCATCTACAATACCAACCTAGCATTAAAATACAGACCTGTTAATATTCGATGAAATTTATCGTGCTTCTCACGTTCTTTCTATAGGTTGCAATTATTTATGCCGGAGCGCCGTGTCTTTTCCATCCCACTCTCCAATCCGGCGGCGAACACGCTGGCTGATTATTTAATCGAGACATATGGCGAGCGGTTGCCGCAAGTGCTGGTGCTGGTGCCGCTGGCGCGGGCGCAGCGGACATTGCGGGAAGCATTGCTGACGCGCGGTGGCGGTGACGCGATGTTGCTGCCACGTATTGAGGCGCTCGGAAATATCGATGTCGAGGCATGGATGCCGGGCTCCCTATATAATAGTAGTGAAGCAGTATTGCCTCCGGCGATTTCATCGGCACGGCGCGTGATGCTGCTGGCCAATCTGATTTTCGATTTACACGGCACGGAAACCAAATGGCCGGCGAATATGGAGCAGGCGATGTTTCTGGCGCAGGCATTGACCGGATTGATGGATGATCTGGCGCGTTATGGTGTGCCGTTGGCGGCATTGGAGCAATTAGTCGGTGAGGATTTTGCCGATCATTGGCAAATCTCGCTCGACTTTCTGGGGCGGATTCTGGAGGACTGGCCGAAGCTGCTGGCTGAGATTGGCGTGATGGAACCGGTAGCGCGGCATGATGCGATGACGCGACGACTGGCCGCACATTGGCGGGAGCACCCGCCGGGCTTTCCGGTGATTGCCGCCGGGACGACGGGTAGTATTCCGGCGACAGCAGAATTGCTCGAGGTGATTGCCGGGTTGCCGGAAGGCGGCGTGATTCTGCACGGGCTGGATAAGACGCTCGATGACCGGGCGTGGGATCAGATCAGTGCGACCCATCCACAATATATTATAAAAGAGTTGCTGGAGCGTATCGGGGTGGCGCGGCATCAGGTGACGATGATCTGAGCACAGCCGCAGGCAAGCTGGAGCGGCTGCTGGAGGATGTGCTGGCGGGTTAGGCGGATGCGCTACAGTTCACCGCGTGACCAGCGATCAACGAGGGTGATCGAGGGGTAGAAGACGAGCTCTGGCAGATTATCACGGGCGAACCAGTCAGCCGCCACCGCATCATCACCCGCGTGAAGCTCACCGCCAGTGATGGTAGCGGCGTAGGCGATGACAATATCGGCCAGGCCGTGGTCACGACG
>JAUIJX010000095.1 GCA_030430795.1 Alphaproteobacteria bacterium
CATGTCGGTGAACCGAGCGGGCTGCTGCGGCTCGGTCCACGTCGCCAGCGCATGTCTCGTAAGGCGTACATCGCCCAAAAGCACGCCGCCAGTCAGCGGAGAGTCTCCGTGCTGGAGAAGCGCAGCTCCGAAGACGATCTGGGGGGCACCATGCGCCTCGGCGCCTATGATTGCGAATTGAAGAAGGGGAGCCTCGCCCGCAAAGTCTATGGCAAAGACATGATCTCTGAGCGCCACCGTCACCGCTATGAGGTGAATGTGAGCTACCGCGAAGAGTTGGAAAAAGCCGGGATGATTTTCTCCGGTATGTCTCCGAGCGGTCAACTGCCGGAAATCGTCGAGCTGAAAGACCACCCGTGGTTCATCGGCGTGCAGTTCCACCCGGAATTCAAATCCCGCCCATTCGCACCGCATCCGTTATTCAAAGGATTCATCAAAGCCGCCAGCGGGAAGTAGCGGTATTCAGTATTTAGGAAAGAGAAGCGAGGTCAGGAGACCGAGCCAGCCTTGAGCTATGACCATTGCGTAGCGCAGTAGCGCGAGCAGGGGCAGACAAAAAAGCCAAGCCTGTGGAGAGGACGTCCCGTCACGTACCCGAAGGTGCGCTTCAAAACAATTCCTCTCCGTGACGTCAGGCTTGTTCAGCCATCCGCGCTGCGGCCTGCAATGCATACGATTGCACGAGGTCCGCAGAGATGATCAGCGCCATTCCCATGGCTGCTGCCCTTGTTCTGCAGAAACATGTTCCTGCAGTGGCGGAGTCCATATCCGGATCCCTTGGTATTCTTTCGTTCAGAGTGAGGAGTCGTCTTCCGTGCTCCTCTTGCTGCTGCGCGAATAGAACCAAGTTCCACAGATTTGTTTCAGCCATAGCCCTAAGTCCTTCTAGGTGGGCATTCAAAAAACCTGAACCGAAGTTCAGGGTTAAGTTCGGAATGAACATAACCCGTAAATAATAGCAAAAATCAGTGGTTTCGTGGTGAGGGAAGTGACAGGCTGTCATCAAATCTTCATATTTTGCCCTATCGCAGGCAAACCGCGCCAAACCATTGCCAAACCGCGCAAAGCATTGTAGGAGAGAGGCATGGAATACAGCGATTTGATCCAGAATCTCTTCGGATTTGTCTCCGGGCTGATCGGCGCCGGCATCGGTGGCTGGTTCACCCTGCATGCCACCAATCAGGTCATCAAAGGCGAATTTGAACTGGAATTGATGCGCGAACGCCGCGAGGTGGAAGGGGTACTGGACGCTATCGGCGTGGAAATCAGCACGCTGTGGGACTTTCACCAGATGCGCATCGGCGAGATCGTCGAGAATCTGGAGCCGGGGCAGGCGCTGGAGTTTTACTACCCGCTGACACAGGATTATTTCACCATTTACGACCAGAACGCCGACCTGATCGGCAAGATCAAGGACCCGGAACTGCGCAAGCTGATCGTGGTGGTCTATAACAAATGCAAAAAAGTGGTGGATAGTTTTATCTACAATAATGAAATTTACCTCGATTACCGGGAGTATCTGGAACAGCCCGATATGGACGAGAAGATGAAGAAAATGCTGGCGTTCAAACATCAGAAGCTGATCGATTTCGCCATCGAGATCAAAAAAGATCATGTTGAAATAAAAGACTATATCGAGAAGCTGCTAGCCATGCTGGATACCCGCGACGCTGCGCAATCCTCCGGCCTTCTGGAAGCGGCGTAGCCGCGTGTATGGATTCCCGCTTTCGCGGGAATGACAAATTGAGGTCTGCGGGAATGACAGAAATGTTGGGCAGGAAAGCATGATGAAATCACGTGCGTACTATGTGTACATCATGGCAAATCGCCGTGAAGGAACCCTCTATATCGGTATGACAAATGATTTAGTGCGTCGTATCCATGAGCATAAAACGGGTGCAGTTCCCGGTTTCAGTCAAAAATATAACACGAAGCTACTGGTATACTACGAGCAGACAGATAACGTGGAAGCAGCCATCACGCGCGAAAAACAAATGAAAAAATGGTACAGAAACTGGAAATTGGAACTAATCGAGGCTTTCAATCCTGACTGGCGTGATTTATATGATGACATAGTGAAATAAAGCATGTCATTCCCGCGAAAGCGGGAATCTATAATGGAGAAAGCATGAAACATGTCACCGTAGGGAATCTGACGATTGGGAACGATAAGCCGTTTACCCTGATCGCCGGGCCGTGCCAGATGGAAAGCCGCGACCATGCGTTTGAGGTGTGCGGAAAGCTGAAAGAGCTGACAGACACGCTGGGTATCCCGTTTATCTATAAGTCGAGCTTCGACAAGGCCAACCGTACCAGTCTTAAGGGCAAGCGCGGTATCGGGCTGGACGGTGCGCTGCCGGTCTTCGCCGATCTCAAGAAGGAATTCGGCATACCGGTGCTGACCGATATCCATGAGCGCGAGCAATGTGCCGAGGTAGCGAAAGTAGTGGACGTGTTACAAATCCCGGCATTTCTGTGCCGCCAGACCGACCTGCTGATCGCAGCGGCGGAGACCGGCGTGGTCGTCAATGTCAAAAAAGGCCAGTTTTTAGCGCCGTGGGACATGAAAAATGTCGCGGAAAAGGTCGTGGAATCCGGCAATGATCGTATTCTGCTGACCGAGCGCGGCGCCAGCTTTGGCTATAATAATCTGGTGGTGGACATGCGCTCGCTGCATGTGATGGCCGAAGATACGGGTTTCCCGGTGATCTTCGATGCTACCCATGCCACCCAGCAGCCGGGCGGCCTCGGCGGTGCATCCGGCGGCAACCGGGATATGGCGCCGGTGCTGGCGCGTGCGGCCATTGCTGTGGGTGTGGCCGGAGTGTTCATCGAAACCCATCCCGACCCGGACAATGCCCCCTCCGATGGGCCGTGCATGATCCGTCTGGACAATATGGAAGCCGTATTGAGCGAATTGAAAGCCTTCGACGAGGTGGCAAAGGCGTAAAAGCGCGGTCTTTTGCTTGACCCGCGCGGTGCAACTATCTAGATAGACGCTAAACGAATTCAGGAGACCGCGTTATGACCGCTATCATTGATATCCATGCTCGTGAGATCATCGACAGCCGTGGCAATCCGACCGTGGAGGTGGATGTGGTGCTGGAAGATGGCGCGTTTGGCCGTGCGGCAGTGCCGTCCGGGGCGTCCACCGGGGCACTGGAAGCGCTGGAACTGCGCGATGGCGATAAAGGCCGCTATCTTGGCAAGGGCGTGCAGAAAGCGGTAGCCAATGCCAATGGCGAGATCACTGATGCGCTGATGGGGCTGGACGCGGAAGAGCAGGTCAAGATCGACCGCATGATGATCGAACTCGACGGTACGGAAAACAAGGCGCGTCTCGGCGCCAATGCCATGCTCGGCGTATCGCTGGCAGTGGCGCGCGCGGCGGCGGATAGCTCCGGCCTGCCGCTCTATCGCTATATCGGCGGTGCCTCGGCGCATGTGCTGCCGGTGCCGATGATGAATATCATCAATGGCGGCGCACATGCTGACAACCCGGTCGACATTCAGGAATTCATGATTATGCCGGTCTCTGCCGCCAGTGAAGCCGAGGCGGTGCGTATGGGAGCAGAAGTGTTCCACGCGCTCAAAACCGGGCTGAAAGATGCCGGTCTGAACACCAATGTGGGTGACGAGGGTGGCTTTGCCCCGGCAGTCGGCAGCTCCGATGAAGCGCTGTCCTTCATCATGAAGGCGATTGAAAAAGCAGGTTATAAGCCGGGTGACGATATCGTGCTGGCGCTCGATGCCGCCTCCAGCGAGTTCTACAAGAACGGCAAGTATGAACTGGAAGGTGAGGGCAAAACGCTCGATGCCGCCGGTCTGATTGATTATTACGAGTCGCTGGTCGGGAAATACCCGATCTTCTCGATTGAGGATGCCTGCGCCGAGGATGACCATGACGGCTGGGCGGAAATCACCCAACGTCTGGGCAGCAAGATCCAGTTAGTTGGCGATGATCTGTTCGTCACCAACCCGAAGATTCTGGTAGACGGGATTGAGAAAGGGCTGGCTAATGCCATTCTGGTGAAAGTCAACCAGATCGGTACGCTGACCGAAACGCTGGAAGCCGTGAACATGGCACAGCGTGCGGGCTACAACGCTGTGCTGTCGCACCGCTCCGGCGAAACCGAGGACAGCACCATTGCGCATATTGCCGTGGCGACCAATTGCGGCCAGATCAAAACCGGCTCGCTATCACGCTCCGACCGTCTGGCAAAATACAACGAATTGCTGCGCATTGAAGAAGGCCTGGGCGGCGATGCCACCTATCCCGGCCGCGCTTTGTTGCGCTAAAGTCGCATAAGCAAAGAATTTTTTGCAAGGCTGGCAGGCGGCGGAAATGCCTCTGGTAAAGTCTGTAACTTCATGCTTTTATAAGTTTTTTAGGCACGCACCCGGGTGTTGGTTTAGTGATCGCACGCTCCATTAGAAGAAAAATCGTCCCGTCGCTCATGCTGGCGGCTGCGCTTTTTTATATCGCGTTTCATGCATTGCATGGGGAGCAGGGCATCTATGCGCTGGTGGTCGAAAATTACCGTATTCAGAAACTGGAAAGCGAACTGGCCGAAGTCAGAAAAGAACGCATGGCACTGGAGCATAAAGTCAGCCTGCTGCGTGACGAACATATCTGCCCTGACCTGCTCGACGAACAGGTGCGCCGCTATCTGGGTTATGCCGACCCGGAAGAGATGATCGTGATCCAATAGAGAACACCCCGAGTCCCTTGCGTTTTGCTGGTCGTTCCGGCATCGAATCCACCGAAAATTTTGGTTGCTTTATCAGGGTTGCCTGCGCATAATGACGCCCTTGAAAAACAAGGATTTTTATTGTGCAGCGCAACATGACGAGGCGCTCTGAATAGTGTACAATCAGCAAGGTTGGGGTAACGGATGGCCAAGGAAATGGCGAAGAAAAAATCACAGGATACAGATAAAAAAGATGTCGCACTAGGATCGGTTCCGGATAAGGAAGAGATCATCGCGATGTACCGTGAGATGCTGACCATCCGTCGCTTTGAAGAGAAGGCGGGGCAGCTCTACGGCATGGGACTCATCGGTGGATTCTGCCACCTCTATATTGGACAGGAAGCCGTCGTCATCGGGATGCAGCATGCCATCACCGAAGACGATGCGTTGATTACCTCCTACCGCGATCACGGTCATATGATCGCCGCCGGCATGGACCCGAAAGGTGTGATGGCGGAACTGACCGGACGCATCGATGGTTACTCCCGCGGTAAGGGTGGTTCCATGCACATGTTCTCCACCGAGAAAAAATTCTTCGGCGGTCACGGCATCGTCGGCGCGCAGGTGCCGATCGGAACCGGGATTGCCTTCGCCATGAAATACAAAGGTGAGAAGAATGTCTCGCTGACCTATTTCGGTGACGGCTCCGCCAATCAGGGACAGGTCTATGAATCCTTCAACATGGCGTCACTGTGGAAACTGCCGGTGATCTTCATCATTGAGAATAACGAATACGCGATGGGCACCTCCGTCAAGCGTAGTCACTCCACCACCGAACTGTATCGTCGCGGTGAAGCCTTCGGCATCCCCGGCAAGCAGGTCAACGGTATGGATGTGCTGGAAGTCTATCGCGCCGGTAAGGAAGCGGTGGACTATGTCCGCTCCGGCAAAGGCCCGTATGTGCTGGAGATGAAAACCTATCGTTATCGCGGTCACTCCATGTCCGACCCGGCGAAGTATCGCTCGAAGGAAGAGGTCAGCGATTACAAAGAACATCATGACCCGATCAACAGTTTGAAGGACTGGATGATCGCAGAAAAAATCATCAAGGAAGATGCTCTGAAGGATATCGACAAGGACATCAAATCAATCGTGAACGACGCAGCCGAATTCGCCAAGAATTCACCGGAGCCTGATGCGTCGGAACTCTACACAGACATACTGCTGGACGAATAGGAGATAAGCATGGCTGAACAAACAGTGCGCGTGGCGCTGCGCGATGCAATGGCGGAAGAAATGCGACGTGATGAAAGCGTTTTCGTCATGGGTGAAGAAGTCGCCGAATATCAGGGCGCGTATAAAGTGACGGAAGGCCTGCTCGCCGAATTCGGTGACAGGCGCGTGGTCGATACCCCGATCACCGAACATGGCTTTGCCGGTCTCGGTGTCGGTGCGGCGATGTACGGGCTGAAGCCGGTCGTCGAATTCATGACGTTTAACTTTGCTATGCAGGCGATGGATCAGATCATCAACTCGGCGGCAAAAACGCATTACATGTCCGGTGGTCAGATCACCTGCCCAATCGTGTTCCGTGGCCCGAACGGTGCAGCATCCCGCGTGGCGGCGCAACACTCGCAATGTTATGCCAGTTGGTATGCGCATATACCGGGTCTGAAAGTGATTGCCCCGTATGATGCCGCCGATGCCAAAGGGTTGCTCAAATCGGCAATTCGTGATCCGAACCCGATCATCTTTCTGGAAAACGAAATCACCTATGGATGGACGTTCGACGTGCCGGAAGACGATGACTA
Source organism: Alphaproteobacteria bacterium (assembly GCA_030430795.1). Classification (GTDB taxonomy): domain Bacteria; phylum Pseudomonadota; class Alphaproteobacteria; order Rickettsiales; family UBA998; genus JAUIJX01. The sequence continues at coordinate 6,503 of JAUIJX010000095.1, forward strand.
CACCGTGCCAATCGGCAAGGCAGCCATCAAACGCGAAGGGGCGGATGTCACCATCACCGCGTTTTCCATCACCGTGAAACATGCGCTCGACGCTGCCGAAGAACTGGCGAAGGAAGGCATCGACGCCGAAGTGATCGACCTGCGCACGCTGCGCCCGCTCGACATTGAGACCATCGTGGAATCGGTCA